>NZ_BAAJAO010000008.1:0-141455 GCF_057554405.1 Rosettibacter sp. KY25
TTCTTTGACATATTGTAACCAAGTCTTGTTTTTATAACAATCATTACGTACAAGTTGTGATTTGCTTTCAAATTTTTTCTTTGACATATTGTAACCAAGAATCTCAAACATGTCGTCTTACTGCAATCTGTTGTGATTTGCTTTCAAATTTTTTCTTTGACATATTGTAACCAAGGTAGGTAAAATTAACTCATTGATATCAAATGAGTTACGGGAATTTTAGAAACAAAAAATTCCCGATTTGTAATCTTTGTGTTTCTCCCTCTCTTAAATAAATAGAGAGGGAGAATTAAAACAATTCTAATTGATGAGGTTCCACGAAACCGCTTTCTTTCTTCTTACCGTAAAATATTTCCATCATACTAAATTGCTTGTCTGTAATTTTAAGTATTCCGACATGACCTTTTTCAGGCAATATGCGTTTTACTCTTTCAACATGAACATTCATGTTTTCCCTGCTTGAACAATGCCGAATATAAATAGAAAATTGAAACATTGTAAAGCCATCCTTCATTAATTCCTTTCTGAATTTTGCATATACCTTTTTCTCCTTAGCAGTTTCTGTGGGCAAATCGAAGAAAACTAATATCCACATAATTCTGTACTCACTAAATCTCATAATTCACAGCTTTATTTCTCTAATAAATTTTAGTAAAAAAATTATGGGAGTTCAGGATAAAGAATTTTTCTTGCTTCTCGTGTAAAACATTTTACTAAAGATGCAGAAGTTCTTTGAGTTGCAACCAATAACGGACTTCTCTTTCCTTCTAATATCACATCTACAGTTGAAATTTCTAATAACTGTTTTTTGATTGAGGTATTTAGTTCATAAAAATCTTCACCATTTGAAACATTTGAATAAACAATTTTATCAACAAAAGGTCTGTAAGGCTCCATTATATCATCCGCAAGACAATACGCATTATACTTATTAGAATGATGTATTCCAAGAACAGGTAATAGTCCCGACCCAACAAGCGACCTTGCTACAATCGCTCGTAAAATTGCATAACCATAGTTAAAAAGATTATTGGGAGGGTCGCCATATCTATCACGAATAAAATTCGGAATCATCGGGAAAAAGTTTTTCCAGTAATAAGCTGCAGATCTTCCTTCAAAATTATCTGGGTCGCCTGAACGAACTTTTCTTGCCCATAGAATCATATTATTAATATTAACTTTTCTATTCCTTAATAATGCTGCCTGGTTTCTAATTTTTGCAGAAACAGTCTGAGCCCACAAATACTTTCTCAAAGGTAATGATGATTCTAATTGTGCCTTTAATATTTGAGATTGTTCATTATTTGCTGTCAAAGGTAAAAACAAACCACAAGGCATATGTGATTTATTACATGTTATTACAGCTACATTATTTTCTAATAAAGAATCAATCAATCCATGTGTTAAAGTTATTTGGTGATTATCCAAAACAATTATCCCTATGTCTTCTATAGGAATAGAATTTAATGCTTCTTTGTAAATATTTTCTCTTTTTTCCAGCCAGTTATTATTGTTTTTTTCTTTTACTGGCAATTTGCTTTCATCATTTAATTTATTGTTTTCTTCATTAACATATTTGATTATTAATTGTTCGTTTTTCTTTGATAAATATGCCGGATTACTAAAATATAATGTTCTTTTAATCATAATTATTTAATATACTTTTTCGATGAATCCCAGACGATTGATTTTTATTTTAACACAATAATTTTTTATTGGATATTTTTTTTCAATATCATCAATACTGTATTCACTTTTGTTCTGACTCTCAAACTCACCAATTTTATTTTCTTGTTTATAAGGTAAAATTACATCTGCAATATTGTATTTCAGAAAATAACAAGATTTACCTGTAAAGCTTTTAACCTGATATATTCTTTCTAATTTTTCTTTTGATAAATTTTTTAATATTTCACGAAATATTATTCCTTTCTTTTTATGCGCTTCAATTTCATCTGCCGTCGGCATATAAACCAAATCTCCTGGAGAAAGAACAATTCTTTTATAGCCTTCTTTATTCGGGGCTATTTCATCTATTTTATTTCTTTTTTCTATGGCTTTTAACGCAGAAATTGATGGTGTGGGTTTTAAGAATTCTCTTTCTTTTGTTTCTAAATTTTCATACATAATGAAATAAACATTGGCTCCTTTATCAGTTTCATAAAATGCCCCTTTAAATAAATTTTCTTCTTTAACTTCTCCATCTAATCTTGATATAGATTTAATTGGTTTACCGATTTTTTCAATTGCTTTTTCATTAAGTTTATTTAAACCTTCAGCACTAAAAGCTTCTTTAGGGTTATTATTATATTCAAGAATATGTTCTAATAATATTCGATTAACAGGACTGTTCTTTTTATTATTATCTAACTCAAATCCATCTTCCAGCAGTTGATTTTCTATTTCAGGATATTTACTTATCAAATCTTTTTCAAGTACAAAGTAAGGGAAATCTTCTTTCATTTTTTGAAGATTTAGTCCATTAGTGTATTCTTTGTTTTCCAATGACATTCTTTTTGTTTTGTATAATGTAAATACTGCAACTGGTATTTCTTTGTAAGTGATTCCATCTAAAAGATAAACAGTACTTGTTTTTTTATTACCGTTGTCGTCTGTTCCTGTAATATTATTTTTTAGTGAAATGCTCTTTATCCATTTCCTGATTTCATTTTTCCTGCTATCAAAATTATCAGTAGTCAACCCAAGCTGTTCTACTACTGACTCAAGATATTTTCGAGCATAATCATCATAAATATAAGGGGTAGTCTTTTTACTCAATTTGTCATTTTTTACTTCATTCCATTTTACTTGAATTTTTAAGGCTTGTTCAATATTAACTTGTTTGACTTCTTTTAACCAAATTGTTCCTAATGGTTCTTTAAATAAATTTCTTCTAACGGCTAACCATCTGCCATTTCCATTTTTTTCTTGTTTCGTATATTCTTTTTTTATTTTATTATTTTCAATAATCCACTTTTTATATTTATTAAAAGGTTTAGTAATAACAGGTTTCGATTCTTTGTAAGATATGCTGCATGATAAAATTGATTCTTTTACCTCTTTAACAAAAGAGGGCCAGGGTAATTTGAAATCTCTTATTTTTTCTTTGCAAAGAGTTAATTTATAACGCCTTATATCTTCATCAGAATCTGCTGCTGAAAGAGTATTAAAAAATCGAATATGTTCTCTTGTGGTTGCTGCAACAATAATGGCATCTAATGCATGATGTCGATAGTCTAATCTTTTTAGTCCTTTTTTCTCTAAGTTTTCATTAATAGACAAATCAAAATGATACTTATTTGGTTCCTGTTTATCCTGATAAATAAATTTTTTGTTGATGATTTTTTCTAACCGCTCAAAGCGCGGTCTAAGTATATCTTTCCATACTTCATTTAAGCACCAATTATTCTTAAGTTCATTAGTAATAGAACCTATTGTAAAAATAATATTATTATGATTGGTTAATACTGGTCTAAGCAGTTCATTTAGTTTCCTTCCGATATAACGAGTATCATTAATTTGTCTTTCAACAAAATCATCTGGGACTTCCATAGATAAAAGATTTTTCCTTTTAGCACGATTATCGCGAAATACATCATCAACAAAAGATTTGTATTCATCATAAGAAAATAATTCAATCTTTTTCCCTTCATATTCACATATACCGTTACTCCTTTGAATAAAATTGGCAGCAAGTTCATTATCCTTAGCTTTATTTACTGCTCTTTCCACTACTACAAGATTATTCATTGAATCGTTTTTAAGTTTTGAACGAGGAATAATATGGTCAATTTCATATTCATTACCATCGAATAATCTGCTCAAAGGAATTATTTTACCAGTATATGGTGAACGACAATTTTGAGTCAACCATAGGATATATTTTTTTATTTGTACTTCTGTTGGAATAGTATTTTTATCAATTATCTTATTTATTTCTTTTTCTAATTCATACAATTCTTTATTGTATTTAACTTGATTTTTCCACAATCTAAATCTCTCAATATCTCTTTGATTTGCTGGATTAGGTTTAATAGTAAATCTCTCATTAATTGTGGTGATTATTTTATTATTGTTAGAATCGATATTTTCAATTGGCTGTTCAAAAACATCGTAGTTTAATAATTCATTCAATAACTTTTTAATTCTTTGTTTTTCTTTAAAATTATCATTTTGTTCATCACTTATTTTCTTTCTTTCTATTGCATTATGCTTTAGTTCTCTTGCTAATTCAATATGTATTTCATCTATATTTCCGAATTCTTTCCACACATCTTTTACTAATAAACAGGTTTCTCTCACTACAGACTCAACCACCGGATTTCTTAAACTGCCAGGCTTTAATAATTTTTGAATAATTTTTTGGTATTCTTCGGGTGAAGATGCCTTTTCTATTTCCTGCTCAGAATGCTTTCCATATAATAAATATGCTGCTTGATATGTATTTAACCCTTTGATAAATTCTTCCTGTCCTTTTCTATTTAGAAAACTTTTTAATATTTGCTGTGGAACTTCGTCATCAGAAATTTCATTTATTTTGTCTTGATTATAGTTTATTTCTTCTAATCTAATTCTTGTCGTTTCTGCTATATCCATAGCTTTTTGAAATGAATTAATAATTCGCTCTATTTCTCTTTTTGTTTTCTTTGTAACTCCATTCTTAATTTTTTCTTCATACTCTTTTATAATATCCTGAGGATGTTTCCAAAATTTTCCTGTCCGCATAAAAACTAATAATTTACGAATGGCAAGTGCAGAAAAAGACCCGTATTTTTTATTAAGAGGTTCCAATTTAGATATTGCTTCTGCAATTAATTTTGCGGTAGGAAATTCCAATTTGAAAAAATTCCATGTTTTTACATTTTTTTCTTTTTCTGATTTCCACCCAAGAGCACTTAGAATACCTTTCATAGTTTTTTCTTGATTTCCTGAATCATGGGAATAATCCGCATGCCATAGCCTGAACAACAATTCTGGATTTTCCAATATATAACTCCCATCAAAATTAATTTCTTTGAAAACTTTATAATATCTGTATTTAGTTTGATTACCCTCTAACTTTTCTCTATTTCTAAAAAGATTTATTCGATGTGAATTATCTTCATTTCTGGAGGAAATTTTAATTGGACTATTATCCCATTGCGAGTTTATTACCTGAAGAATTTCTTTTTCGCTTATATCTGCTTTATTATCAAAAAGTTCAAGTAACTTTTCTTTGACAGAATCATTTATATAAAGCTTAGTTTCATCTATGTCCAGATATTTTTTGCCATTTATTTCTGCTTCTTTTCTGATTAGTTTAATATTATGAATGTACTGCCATATTCTAAATTCTTGAAACAGCGGAGAAGAAATCGGGATACATTTCAATCCATAAATTTCACCATCTTTTCCTTTTCTTTTTTCATAACGGCATTCACCTATTAAACTTTTTTGTGATTTCAAATCTCTTTGATAATAAATAATATCGTTGAAGATTATATGAAATAAATCATTATTTAAAAATTCTTTCAGTTTTGGTCCATTAAACTTTGATTGTGTTGGATAAAATTTTTCTGCCAGTTTTTTTAGTAATTCTTTGTCGTTATTTATATTTCTTAATTCATTATTTAACTCACATTGTTTTTTCCATATAGCTTTTAACTCTTCTTTATAACGCGATCTATAAACTGCATATTGACGTATCTTAAAGTTTTTGTTTGATTTATAAGCTTTCACCAATTCATCAAAAAAATATTCACCAGGATATTTATCAGCCATTTTGTTATCCAATTCAACAGTGCTAAGCTGCCAGTCATCTTTATCCAGTTTTTGAGATGTGTTCTGTTTAAATCCTCCCTTATTAATTTTTTGTGTAACAAGAAGAGTAAATTCTTTTCCTTCCCAATCTGGTTTTTCTTTCCTTTCTTCGATATAAGGTTTTACTCGAATGTCTTCCAAAAATATTTTGAACTTCTTTTTTTCATTATTATTATCACCAATAATCTCTTTAATCTTTTTAACTTTTGTTATAGAAACAAATTTTGTTTCATAAGAATCATTAATCCCTTCCTTAACCTTAAATATAACATCGTCATCTGTTACCTGTATGTCAATCATTTTTCTAAACTCATCATATCTTACAACTTGAGTATTGTTTTCTTTTAAATCTTTTCTGCTGGATTCAAACCCTCTTCTCTGGTTAAATAAATACAAAACTCTGATAAGCTCCTTGTATGTTAATTTTTCTGAAAGTGCTTTTTTGCGCAAGTAATAAACAACCCAATCTTCCGGCAGCAGTTTAATTGCTTCGTTTTTCTTTTTACCTCCGCTATTTCTTCTGTATTTAATTTCTTCAATAATTTCATCTATAGAATTATCATCATATCCAAATTGTCTATAAAACTCTTTATAACTTTCATCAGAAATATCTATATAATCACTAATTCTAAAATTAAATTTCCCATTCATCGAGATAATCTCTTTGATTCTTTTGGGATTATCTAAGGGGAAATCATCGGGTAACCATTCTAAAATTTTAAAGAGTTGAATTAGCTTTGTCCTTCTTAATTTATATCTGTGTTTTAATCTTCTGCTAGCTCTTTTAATTCTTCTTGCTGCTGCCTTTGTTTCTGCTTTTTCACCCGACTCATATTTTTGAAGGTAATCTTCTTCAATTGGAACAATACGACTCGTACACCATATTATTTTTCCTACTTTTGAATAATCCGTAAAGTCTTTTGGTAATTCTAATAATGATGCCCCAATTGAGTTTGTTCCAATATCAAGGCCAAGAACTTTTTTTAGTTCCATTTAATTCCCTTTGAATATTGAGTTAAAAAAACTTTTTACTTATAATTGTATCGAAGCAAATCACAATAAGGATGATTCCGTAGTGAGGATTTGCCTCAACAAGTATGCCTCGCACTAAGCGGGGCTTTTTATTATATTTTTATTACTTTTAAATTTTCTTCGGCACCGACCTCAAAAATGTTCCAAACATCTTTTGTTCCTCTAACCGGCATGACCAAACAAGGTCATCATTCCAAACTGTTATATCAGGACATCCATCGCACATGCTTTGTCTTCCATCCTGCATAAAATCAACCGGCTGAATGAACATGATTGTTTGCATGTGTGCTTTCTTAAAAATTCTAAATGGATTCTTTAACATATTTGCTGCTGCTTTTCTTAATCCTTTATCAAAGGGCCACAAAAGCAGCATTGCAGCTCTTCCCATTTTTGTTGTCTTTGGTGATGCATAAGAAAGGTATGTCCCTTTGAAAAAGTGGTGTGCAATCATTACAAGTTCCAAAAATTTTGGACCTGCATAACCATAGATTTTTTTCTTAGTTCCGATTCTTTCTGTTAACAGCCACTTAAAAGAATCAACTTTTTCTGTTCCATTTAAATATGCACATGGGGTAAAATCTGGATAATATTCTCTCACAACTTTTAAAACATCAGTAGAAAGTATATCAACTTTTCTATCTGTATCCGAATGATAGGAAATACTCTGCCAGTCAATTTTTTGTCCGCCAGCATACCAATCAAATGGAAGCGAAGGAACAACATGACGAAAACAGATAAATACCATTGTGTGAACAATATCAATATTTTCAGCAGCCCATTTAATTAACTCTGGTGTATATTGTAATGTATCTTCATAAACTGTTGAATTGAAAGAGCAGGCAATTCCTCCAACATCAGCAAGCATCTTTGCATAATGATAACGAAGCTCATTTAATTCAACTTCATTTTTCCCTTTCCATTTTCCACCGCGTCCCTGCTTGCTGTCCACATGAAAAGTAAAACCAAAAACACCTGCTTTTTTTAAATCTTTTAATAAGTCTTTAGTTAATGCAGCGCCATTTGTGTTTACAATTGGTTTTAATCCTCTTTTTTTAATTTCTGCAACAATTTCAACAATTTGAGGATGTAAGAGCGGATCACCACCTGCAATTGAGATGCAATCAGAATTTCTTTTTTGTTGAAATACATCAAGTTCATGTTTAATTAAATCAAGCGGTTTGTGAGAATTTTTTTCATTTTCACGGTAACATCCGTCGCACGCAAGATTACACATTGAAGTTGGCTCAAGCCATGAAATTGCATTGTCAGGAAGTGTCCATGGTAATCGATATAATTGACGATGATTAAGAATTGAATCTGCCATAGTTCCCCTCAATTTATTTGAAAGATTGATTATTCCCCTTTGCGAAATCAATTCAATGATGGCAGAAACTAAACAATAATTTTTATCAATAAAAATGTAATAAAAAGATTAATTAATGAGAAAAATATTTCTGAAAAATTATTCATTAATACAAATGAATTAAAGACACAATGCAGCAATGCATTTATGTGTAAATTCAATTATATATTCTTTTTTTTAGAATTGAATTATTATTTGAGAAAATAAAAAAAGCCGCACGGTAAAGCGGCGGCTTGAAAAAGCAATATTATATTTATGAAGAATTACTTCATCAAAATAAATTTTTTAACCTGAGTAAAATTATTTGCTTCTAATCGATAAAAATAAACACCTGAAGAAATTCTCTTAGTTGCATTCGATAAATTTTCTGCTGAAAAGTTCACTGTATAAATACCTGCATTCTGATACTCATCAACAATTACTGCCACTTCGCTGCCAAGAATGTCGTAAACTTTTAATGTAACATGTGCATCTTCGGGAATTTCATACTTTATGGTTGTGGTTGGATTAAAAGGATTAGGATAATTTTGATACAAAGCATAATTAACAGGGATTAAATTCTTTTCTTCTTTTTTAACATCTGTTAAAGGTTGTCCAGGATATCTGCTTGATATTTTAATTGCATAACTTCCATAACCCAAATATTTCCATGCTTTTATATAATAAGTATTTGCAAGAGCATTTTTATAAGACATAATTTCCTTTGTTCCCCATTCGCCAGCTACAGAAATTTGCGTTCCATTTGCATCATATAATGCAAGATCAATTTCAAGTGTGGAATCAGAGTCGGTTCTAATATAAAGTGAATCCCAATTTGTTGACAAATTTAATTTGTAATAATCGCTTTCATCAGTTATTCCATTTGAATAATAACCAAGATGACCAGTGTAAACAATCTCTGGATTAATTAAAATTGCTTCTGCAAGATTATTATTTGGCTCATTATCATTTTCATATTTTGCTTTTATAAATTCTGCTGTAATTTTATAAGAACCATAACCGCTGTATTTCAGAGTTCGAACAAAATATTTACCTGGAGCTAAATTATTAAAATGAGTCTGTTCATTAATACCTGTGCTAATATCATAACTTGCTATTTGAGTTTTTCCATCAACATCATACAAAGATAAATCAATATCAAGAGTTTCGTTTGATAATGTTTTTACATTTAATGCTCCATCAGCTTTTACATCTACACTCCACCAATCGACTTCATCTGTATATTTATTTGAGTAATAACCCAAATGACCATAATTAAATGAATTTCCACTCAAAGGAAATACACCCAAATTCTGTGCTTTCTCATAAGAATCATTATCCTCAATATCGTTTGTGGTTATACCTTCGATGGATGTTTGAACATAAGTGCTGATAATTTTATAGCCCCCATGTTTGCTGTAGAGAGATGCTTTGATATAATATGTTCCCGGCATAAGATTATTAAAATGGGTTTCTTCAATTAAGCCTGTAGAAATATCATAAGATGCAATTGAGTTTATTCCATCAACATCGTAAATAGATAAATCAATATCAGCAGAATCTGATTCTGTTCTAATCTTTAAACTGCCATCATGTGGAATAACAACTTTCCACCAATCAACATTATCAACAACTAAAGCTTGGTAGTAACCAATATGACCTGTAGATTCTGAATTGAGATTTAAAAGCAGAGCATTTTCAAATGAATCATTTGGTTCCGAATCATTCAAATAGGGGGCTTGCGTAAATCGATTGAATATAGTATAGCTGCCGGAGCCTCTGTATCTTACAGCTTTTATAAAATATTTGCCAGCTTTTAATGCATTATGATGTGATGATTCTTTTTGTCCAACAGAAATATCATAAGAAGCTATTGATGTTGTGCCATCTATATCATAAATGTATAAATCAATATCCAAGTCATTTGTAGAATTTACTTCTACATAAAGACTTCCATCTTGAGGTAATACTACAAACCACCAATCTTCGTTGTCATAATTTTGTCCATCTGTGTAAAAAAGGTTGCCGTTATCACTTGAATTAAGCTGAAGTGGATTTGCCTGAAGATAACTATTGTTTGGTTCACCTTCTGCATTCAGCTTAATACTTAACAGCAGCAATGAGATAAAGAAAAATGTTTTTTTCATAACTTTCTCCCTGTTTTCTATTGATATATTTATTCATGTTAATAATTTTTATTTTGATACTTAACAAAGAGAAAGTTACTTGTGGATGCTGTTAAGTATTAAAAAACATTTTTAATTAACTCCATAACCAAGTTACTGAATAAAAAATAAATAAAAAATCCTAAGCTGGCATTTTGTGATATAGAATAAGAGTGATGATTCCATAACTTTCTGATTAAAAAAACCGTGGCTAGTAAAATTTTTATCCTAACTTTTTGTGGAATCTTTTCGAGCTCAAAAAGAGAATTGTTAATCCCATAAGAAAAAGAATAATCAATTCTTTCCACAATTCATAAAATCCATTGCCTTTAAGAATTACTCCTCTAATTATTATTAAAAAATATTTTAGCGGGATTATGTACGTAATAAATTGAATTATGCGAGGCATGTTTTCAATTGGGAAGACAAAGCCTGAGAAGTAAATCATTGGCAGCATTACACCAAAAACTGTTACCATCATTGCTTGTTGTTGAGTCTTAGATATTGTTGACACAAATAATCCCAAGCCAAGAGTTGTAAGTGTAAAAACTAAGGATGCCAAAAAGAATAAAAAAACATTCCCACGAATTGAAATGCCAAACCAAAAAACCATCACAGAATTTACAAGCAGAATGATTACGAAACTAATTATAATGAACGGCAATATTTTACCGAGTATCAACTGCCATGGTTTAACTGGTGTTACGATTAATTGTTCTAAGGTTCCAACTTCTTTTTCTTTAACAATTGCAAGTGAAGTTAAAAGCATTGTCATAATCATTAACAATAAAGCAGTTATAGCTGGGACCATAAATACTCTTGTTTTCAATTCTGGATTATACCAGATTCTAACTGCAGGCTGAATTGTTCTTGTAACAACAGCAATTCCTCTTTTGGCTGCAAAATCTTTAATTATGTTTTGTATAAATTCAGAAGTTATTGCTTGAACATACCCTGCGGAAATTGAGCCTTTAGTTCCATCAGAGCCATCGATTAACAATTGGATTTTTGATGTTAATCCACTGTAAATATTTTTTTCAAAATCAACAGGGATTACAATGCCGACTGTTGCTTTCCCGCTTAAAATATATTTCTCTATTTCTTTATAATCTTCTGTGTATTGTTTCAATGTAAAGTAACCGGATTGCACAAGTTTTTCTAAATATTTTTTACTCAATTGAGATTTATCCTGATTGAAAACAATCATATCAATAGTATTTACATCAAATGTTGCTGCATATCCCAAAAGCAAAGTTTGTAATACAGGAGCGATTAAAACAATTAAAAACATTTTTGGGTCGCGTTTCAACTGCTGAAGTTCTTTTTTGATAAAGTAAATCAAAGTTCTCATTATTAATCAGCTGATTTTTTTCAAATATGCTCTTGCTGCAATAGATACGCTTATAATAGAAAATAAAATCATATAAAGTAATTGCTGCCAGTAATTTTCTATTCCAGCACCTTTCAATAAAATTGCTCTAAGACATGCTATATAAAATTTTGTAGGAGTAATATTTGTAATTATTTGAATAACAACCGGCATACTTTCAATTGGGAAAATAAATCCAGACAATAATAATGATGGCAGCAACGAAATTAATGTGCCTATTTGAAAAGCAACCTGAAGTGAATCTGCAACTACGGATACAATTATACCCATTCCCAGAGATGCAGTAAGAAAAATAAGTGTGCATATCATCAACCAGAGGAAACTTCCTTTAACCACAATATCAAAAAATAAATAACCTGTCAGAAGCACTATTCCTGCATTTATAAATGCAATTATAATGTAAGGAATAATTTTCCCGAGAAGAAGTTCAATTACAGAAAGGGATGAAACATTCAGCTGTTCAATTGTTCCTTTTTCTTTTTCTCTGACAATTGAAAGAGAGATTGTAACTACTGCAACAAGAATCAATATCATTCCAATTAGACCAGGCAACAAAAATCGAGTTGAATTTAATTCGGGATTAAACCAGAATCTTGGTTCAAGCTGGATTGGAATAAATAACTTAGCTCCCATTCTTCCTAAAAACTCTGCTGTAATTTTTCTTGATAAATCTGCTGTTGCAATGTTAACATAATTCATTATTAAAGTTGCAGTGTTCCCCTGAACTCCATCAATCAAATATTGAATTTTTGCATTTCGATTAGAATTAATATCTCTCGAAAAACTTTCTGGTATAACTATTACACACTGTGCTAAATTTTCATTTAGTATTCTTTTAATCTGATTATCATTTTCAATATAGCCAACCAAGTCAAAATATTCGCTGCTTATTAGAGATTGGACATAAGATTTGCTTAGAGTTGATTTATCTAAATCATAAACTGCAATTTTTACATGACGAACATCGAAATTAATAGCATAACCAAAAACAATCAAAAGAAATATTGGAAACAAAAAAATAACACCAAGCATGCGAACATCGCGCATGAGCTGTTTGATTTCTTTTTTAGAAATTGCTTTTATTCTTAACAATCTTTCTTTAAGATGATGCTTTTTCATTTTCCTTTCTTTTTTCTAAAAGATGAATAAAAACATCTTCGAGTGTAGGAACAATCGATTTAATTCTTTTTGGTGCAATATTTTGTTTAATCAACAGTGAATTAATCTGACTTACATCTTCAAAATTATTATTTGTAATTACATGAAGATTATTTCCAAATATTGATACTTCACTTACAAAATTCTGCTTCTCAAGAATTTCAAGTGCTTCAATTGTATTGCTGCTTTCTATTTCAAAAATTGGGTTTTCGATGTAATTGGATTTAAGCTGCTTTGGATTTCCCTGTGCAATAATTTTTCCTGAATCAATTAAAATAATATCATTACAATATTCTGCTTCTTCAAGATAATGAGTTGTTACAAGAACTGTAGTTCCTTCATTAGAAAGTTCATTGATTAAATCCCAAAAGTTTCTTCTGTAAATTGGGTCAACTCCGCTTGTTGGTTCATCAAGAAAAACAATTTTAGGATTATGAATTACTGCTATTCCAAGTGCAAGTCGTTGTTTAATTCCTCCAGGCAGTGAACCTGTTAATAATTTTTCATTTCCTTTCAAGTAAGAAATCTTTAAGACCCAATTTTTCTTTTCTTTCAAAATTTTTCCGTGTAATCCGTAAATGCCTCCAAAAAATTCAATATTCTCTTCAACTGTTAAATCATTATAAAGAGAAAATCTTTGAGACATGTAACCAATATTCAATTTTACCTTATCTGGATTTTCAACAACACTAAATCCTCCCACAATTGCATCTCCGGATGTTGGCTCAAGAATTCCACACAACATTCTAATTGTTGTAGATTTTCCTGCACCATTTGCTCCAAGAAATCCAAAAATTTCTCCTTCTTTCACATTGAATGAAATATTATCAACAGCTGTAAAGGAATCAAATTTTTTGGTAAGATTTTTTACCTCGATGCTGTACATATTTTTACACTCAAAATACAATAATAAAATTAACACAATTATTTTATTTATTGAACTAATTGAAGAAAATATTGTTCTTTGTGTAAACAGGAGGGGTTATGAAAAAACTAATTACAACTACTGTTATTGCTCTATTTCTTTTTTCTATCTCTGTGACAATTTCAAGAAGTTTTCGAGTCGAAAAAATCCCAAACGGAAATAAATTTTCCTGTGCAAATTGTCATATCAGCCCTTCTGGCGGAGGACCACGCAATAGTTTTGGTAAAGCTGTAGAATCAAGAGTAACACCTGGCGGTTTTCAAGACTTCTGGGATTCAGATTTAGCTTCACTTGATTCTGATGGCGATGGATTTTCAAACGGTGTTGAACTTCAAGACCCAAATGGTACTTGGCGACCAGGACAACCAAATCCAGGTAATTCAAATCAGGTATCAAATCCTGGAGATCCAAATAGTAAACCTTCAATTACCTTAGTTGAAACAACTGATTATCCCTACCAATACAAATTATTTGATAACTATCCCAACCCCTTCAATCCAGAGACAATAATTCGTTATCAATTGCCTGTTGCAGGAAAAGTTATTCTAAAAGTTTATGATATTCTTGGAAATGAAATTGCATCACTCTTAAATGAATATAAAGAAGCCGGCAATTATGAAATAACTTTTTCTGCTGACAAATACAATCTTCAAAGCGGAGTTTATTTATACAGATTGCAATCGGGACATTTTTCAGAAACCAAAAAAATGTTATTAATAAAATAAATTTGATTATGAAACTAAGATTAATATTTATTATCTCTTTTGCATTCATTATTAATGTTGAATCACTGCCTCGTTTTGCAATCAGAATGGGAGATAAATGCAGCGATTGTCATGTTAATCCAACCGGCGGCATGATAAGAAATGAAAACGGATATTTTTTTGGAAAAGATGTTATAAGCTTAATTTCTCCTCACAATAAAAATTTTCCTACATCACAAAAAATTTCTGATAATGTTTCTTTTGGACTTGATTATCGCTCACAATTGCTTTATTCGGATGAAAAAAAGAGAGCTGATTTTCAGGATATGTCGGGTTCTGTTTATTTAAATGTAAGTGCATCTGAAAAAATTGATATTGCTGCTCGATATGATTTTCTTCAATCAATCTGGGAAGCTTTTGCAGTTGCAAAAATTTTCCCAAATAACAGCTACATAAAAGTTGGTTCTTTTATTCCATATTTTGGAATTAGAATTGACGACCATACAGCTTACACGCGCGGCGGAGATTTCGGACTTTTATTTTCAACTGGTGCTGTTCAGGGACTGATTTATAATCCATTCTACACAGAAACTGGAATTGAACTTGGAATTTATTTAAGTAATTTTTTATTTATCACATCAAGCATAGGAAAAAGTAATTTCAATTATTCTTTAACTTCCGACCCAGCATTTACCTCAAGAATTGAATTTACTCCTTCTTTTGAAAATTTCAATTTACTAATTGGAAGTTCTTTTGCTGCTGTTAAAACAAAAAACACCGGCATTACAATGAATACAAATCTTTACAGCATCTTTGGTGAAATAGGAACAAAATATTTTTCTTTAACAAGTGAATATGATATTGCAAAAAATTATTTGTCGAACAATTACAATTCTTCTGCTTTAATGATTGAAGCAGCACTTCAACTTATGGTTGGACTTGATGCAATAGTCCGTTATGATAATTTTAATCCCAATACTATTAAAAAAAATGACGAGCATTCCCGCATAATCTTAGGTGTAGAATTCTTTCCTTTCAGCTTTGTTGAGTTAAGACCACAATACAGAATTCAACTTGAAAATCCAGAGGCAAGAAATAATTCATTTGTGCTACAATTTCATTTCTGGTATTGATTAATCAAGCCATTCCTTAAAAATATCTTCAAAGTCTGTTAGGTCATTATATTCAAGACTGCTTGAAATAAATTGTGCAAAATTATCGAGTGCAACAATAGCATTAATGCTTGCATCTTTGTTTTCGAGGCTTGCTACTTTTTCAGAAAGTGTTCTGTTTATTTTCAAAATATCTTCATAAATCTTTTTCAGTTTCTTCATTTCCCAATCTGGTTCGCCTCCTCTTTGCATAATCATATACTGCACAAACAAATACATTCCAATTACTCTAAATTCAGTTTCTTCAATCGAAGCAAAAGGAAGATGAAATCTTGTAAGAGGTTTCAATTTTGCAAGAACAGGACAACCACTTGTTGGCATTATTATTCCAATTAAACTGCTTATTCCTTTTTGAACCGATGTTTCTTTGTAATATGTTCTTTCATCAACTTCAGCATAAATTTTTACTGTTTCATAAGAATTAATATCACTAAAAAATTTTATAATGTTATCAATATTAACTGCTATTGGACAATAATCTTTATGCAATGTGTTGCAAAATTCATTTGCACATTTGAATTGGTCTCTTCGTGCCCATTCAACAATTTCTTTTTGTTCGTTTGAAATTATATTTAATGTTCTTCTGTCAAGAAGTATTTCAAATTTCTTTTCTGTTCCATCATTAAATACAAATGTATATACATATTTTAAGATATTTTCTGAATGACTCATAATAAATCTCCATTTGATTTACTTATTAAAAACATTTTATGCAAGACTATCAGTTTTACTTCTTCAATATCATAAAATAATTTTAGATTTTCTATGATACATTTTTACTAATTTGATAAACGATGCCTTATTAATTAAATTGAGAATGTAAAAAAAAGGAAGTAATTATTGAGAGCAGTAATACCTGCAGCGGGATTTGGAACAAGATTAAAACCTCATACATATTCACTTCCAAAAGTTTTGTTGAATGTCGGAGGCAAACCGATTCTTGGTCATATTGTTGACAAAATTATTTCTGAAAATATTACTAAAGCTACTTTCATAATTGGTTACATGGGGGAAAAAATAATTGAATACATTAATAAAAATTACAAACAGTTAGATGCTAAATTTGTTGAGCAAGAAGAACTCCTGGGCCTTGGTCATGCAATTTATATTGCGGCTCCAACTTTTGATGATGAAGATATTTTAATAATTCTCGGTGATACAATTTTTGATGTTGATTTAAAAAATGTTCTTAAACAAAAAGTTACTTCACTCGGAGTTAAAATTGTTGACGACCCTTCAAGATTTGGTGTTGCTGTTTGTGAAAACAATCGAATTATAAAATTAATTGAGAAACCCCAGGTGCCTGTTTCTAACCTTGCACTTGTTGGACTTTATTACATCGCCAATTCAAAATTATTGAAAGATTGTTTGGACGAAATAATCAATAAAGATATAAGAACCCGCGGAGAATATCAGTTAACAGATGCATTGCAGTTAATGCTTGAACGTGGTGAAACAATTACTACATTTCCAGTAGATGGATGGTACGACTGCGGTAAACCGGAAACACTTTTGTCAACAAATCAATTTTTGCTTACAAAAAATCATTCTGCAAAAACATTTGATGATGTTGTAATCAATCAACCAGTGTTTATTTCTGATAGTGCATTAATAAAAAATTCTGTAATTGGTCCATATACAACAATATCGGAAGATTGCATTATAACCGATTCGATTATTAAAAATTCGATAATAAGTTCAGGGGCAAAAATTGATAAAGCCATGTTGGAAAATTCAATCATTGGAAGCAATGCAGTTATCAAAGGGAATTTCAAAAAATTAAATGCAGGTGATTCATCAGAAATAGAATTTTTTTAATAAATAGTTGAGGTATAAATGCCATACTTATTCACATCAGAATCAGTATCGGAAGGACATCCAGATAAAATTTGTGATGCAATTTCAGATGCAGTTTTAGATGCAGTATTAAAGCAGGACCCCGAAGGAAGAGTAGCCTGCGAAACCTTTGTAACAACTGGTTTGGTTGTAGTAGGCGGGGAAATTTCTACAAATGCTTATCTTGATATTGAACAAATTGTAAGAACCACCATTAGAAATATTGGTTACACAAAAGCAGAATATAAATTTGATGCCGAGTCCTGCGGTGTAATAAATTCAATTCATGCTCAGTCACCTGATATTGCAATGGGAGTTGATAAAGGCGGCGCAGGCGACCAGGGATTAATGTTCGGCTATGCTTGCGACCAGACTCCAGAATATATGCCAATGCCAATTATATTTGCTCATAAACTTGTCAAAAGACTTGCTGATATCAGAAAAAATTCACCCGAGGAGATGCCTTATCTCAGACCTGATGCAAAATCTCAGGTTACAATTGAATTTGATGACAACAATAATCCAATTCGTGTTGATTCAATTGTGGTTTCAACACAGCATGACCCAAATGTTACTCAAAAAAGAATTAAAGAAGATGTTATAGAAAATGTAATTAAAAAAGTAATACCCGAAAATTTTCTTGATAAGAAAACAAAATTTTTTGTAAATCCAACCGGAAGATTTGAAATTGGTGGTCCGCATGGTGACAGCGGTTTGACAGGAAGAAAAATCATAGTTGATACATATGGCGGCTGGGCTCCACACGGCGGCGGTGCATTTTCCGGAAAAGACCCTTCGAAAGTTGATAGAAGCGCAACTTATGCTGCACGTCATATTGCAAAAAATATTGTTGCTGCAGGTCTGGCTAAAGAATGTCTCGTTCAGCTTGCTTATGCAATTGGAGTTGCTCAACCAGTCTCAGTTTTCATTAATACAAAAGGAACCGGAGTTATTCCTGATATTGAACTTGCTAAAATTATCAGAAAAGAAATTGATTTAACACCACGCGGAATAATTGAAAGATTAAAACTGCGCAGACCAATTTATCATAAAACATCTGCTTATGGTCACTTCGGAAGAAATGACAAAGATTTTACATGGGAAAAATTAGACCTCGTTTCAACTTTCAAAAAAATAATTCGTTAAAGGAGTATTACTATTATGGATTTCAAAGAAGGTAAATACAAAGTTAGAGATTTAAAATTAGCAGCAGAAGGAAGAAAGAAAATTCAATGGGCAGAATCCCGCATGCCTGTTCTGATGGCTTTAAGAGAAAAATATTCTAAAACAAAACCATTAAAAGGATATAAAATTGCTGGTTGTCTTCATGTAACAAAAGAAACTGCTGTTTTAATTGAAACACTAAAGGCTGCTGGTGCACAAGTCAGCTGGAGCGGATGCAATCCACTTTCAACTCAGGATGAAATTGCTGCTGCTCTAGCAAAAAATGGAATTGAAATTTATGCATGGCACGGTCAAAATGTTAAAGAATTCTACTGGTCAATTGAACAAACTCTTAAAATGAAACCAAACTTAACTTTGGATGATGGTGCCGATTTAATTTTTACAGTTCACAATAAATATCCTGAACTTGCAAAAAATATAATTGGCGGAACAGAAGAAACTACAACTGGTGTTCATCGACTTCGAGCAATGGCAGCAGCAAAAAAATTATTATATCCAGTCATTGCAGTAAATGATGCAGAAACCAAATGGGATTTTGATAATGTTTATGGCACCGGTCAATCATCAATTGACGGCATTTTAAGAGCTACTTCTGTTCTACTTGCAGGCAAAAATTTTGTTGTAGCCGGCTATGGTCATTGCGGCCGTGGTGTGGCAATGCGCGCTGCAGGAATGGGCGCAAATGTGATTGTAACAGAAGTAAAACCAACAGCCGCTCTCAAAGCTGCTCTCGATGGCCATCGTGTTATGCCTATGGATGAAGCAGCTAAGATTGGTGACATTTTTATTACTGCAACAGGAGTTAAAGATGTTATTACATCAAGACATTTTAAGGTTATGAAAGATGGTGCAATTGTCTGCAATACAGGTCATTATGATTGCGAAATAAATATTCCTCATCTTGAACAACTTAGTAAATCAAAAAGAACTGTAAGACCAAACAATGAAGAATACATCTTAAAAGATGGAAGAAGAATTTATTTGCTTGCACAGGGAAGACTTGTAAATCTTGCAGCTGCTGAAGGTCATCCATCAGAAGTGATGGATATGTCTTTTGCAAATCAATTTATGTCTCAATTAAGATTAGTTCAATACCAACAAAAAGGAATTAAATTAGAACCAGAAGTTCTTGAAATTCCAGAAGAACAGGATCAGGAAATTGCAGAGATTAAATTGAAAACAATGGGATACAAAATAGATAAGCTTACTAAAGAACAAATTAAATATATCAACGATTATAGCGCAGGAACATAATTTTTATCTGGGAGACCAATATTTAGTTAATTTGGTCTCCCAAAAAATTTTTTTAAGCCTCCGAAAATGAAATATTTCCTAATTCTTTATTTGTAAAGGATTCATCCTTTTTATTTAATAATTTAAAAAGTGTATCGAGTAAAATTCTAATATCAGTAGGTTTACTCAGATACATATCGCAGCCTGATTCAAGCGCATTAATTCTATCTTGATGATATGCATATCCAGTGTAGCAAAGAATTGGAATATGAGCATAATCTTTATGGCTTTTTAATTCTTTTGCCAATTCCAATCCATTTTTTCTTCCGCGCAAAGCAATTTCTAAAATTATTAAATCAAATTTCTCTTTTTGTAAATGTGAATAAACCGATTCAGCAGAATCACATGCTACAACTAGAAAAAATTTGCCCAAAAATTTTTTCAAAAATTTTCGATTGTCTTCATCCCCTTCTGATATCAAAATTTTTGGTTTTTCATTTTCTAAGATTTCCATCTTAATCCCTCCTTAAAAGTAATTGTAAAAACCGAACCTCTGTTGGGCTCGCTTTTTACTTTTATTTCTGCTTTATTTATATCGAGAAAATGTTTGACTAATGCAAGACCCAGACCCGTTCCCTCATATAGTCTTGTGTATGACATGTTAGCCTGTGTAAAAGGTGTAAATAATTTTTCTAAGTAATCCTCCGAAATTCCAATTCCTGTATCAGAAACTTCTATAATTAAATTGCCATCTTTTCTATCCAGCATAACCTCAACTTTACCATATTCTGTGTATTTGATTGCATTGTCCACAAGATTTATTAATGCCTGTGTTATTGAATAATGGTCTGCGGTAATTATTGCATCATCAACTTTGCTTGTAATAATAAATTTTAATTTCTTTTCTTCAGCATGACTTTCAAACTCATTCTGAATTGTTTTTAACACAGCATTTAAGTCAACTTTTTCAAATCGTGGTTGATATTGATGAGTTTGAACCTGTGACATATTTATCAACAAATCAAAAGTGCGGTATAATCTTTTACTGTTATTTATCATAGCGAGATAGGCATGTTTTTTTTCATCATCAATATCTTTATCATTAGAAAATAAATCTGCATAACCAATAATAACATTAAGCGGCGAACGGATTTCGTGCGATATTTGAGAAAGAAAATATTCTTTTAGCCTGCGGGATTCATCAGCTTTTTCAAGAGCAATTTTTAATTCATGTTCAGTTTTCTTAAGCTCACTAATATCTCTTCCATAAACCTGGCAAACATTTAATCTGGAAATCCCAGCAATTAAAAATTGATATTGATTGCCTGCAATTGAAGATGTACAGGTAATAGTCTTATCATTTTTAATAATGTCTTCAATATTATAGTCTTTCATAAAAGTAAGAACGGTATCAATCCGTTCGCCGAGAAGCATTCTATGAGGAATAATTTGATGAGCAGAATTATTAGCCAGAACAATTTTGCCTTTATCATCAAAACGAATAATCGGGTCGGGTGCAAGTTCAGCAAACAAAGCCATAAGTTCTGTCTGCTGAAGTTTCAATCTCTCCTGTTCCTCGATATGTCTCTTATGCATAGGCACAATAACATAGCGCAAAAAGACATAGGAGACCGAAAGGACTACAACTATCAATATTAGAGAAAGTAAAACCGGATTATCCACGCTTAAGAGCGATACGGGTTTTATCTTCTCTAAAGATTGAAAAGAAGAGTCCAAAGGCGATTTGAAAGATACTTGTAATAATAAAAAATGCCGTGGCATCAGAGAAACCTAAAAGTACATTTAACATTTTAAAAACTATTGTGAATTCGTATAAAATTAGCAATGTATAAAATAAACTAAAGTAATAATTATTTACTAACCCAACAATAAATTCTTTTAAGAAATATAAAATAATTATCCAATGAAATATGATATACAAAAAATAATGTATACTGAAATTAATAAAAGAACCAAATAAAACTATTAAAGCAATTACACCTAGTATATAATATCTGTACTTTATTAAAGATTCTTTTTGTGCAATTGACAACAATAACAACAAAAAAATTATTGTATAATATGTGGGTATATAGTTATTAAGTTTTAATGATTGCAAAAACAAAGAAAGCGGATCACTCATAGCTAATATCAAAAAATAAAAAAATAACTTATTCTTTTTTTGCCTTAACGGAGGCAATAACCAAACAAAAACACTAACAAAAAACAAATATTTTGATAAAAGTATAAACATATTAGAGACATATTGGGGGACATATTAAAGAAGCTTCTAATGTATAAATACCATCACTAACCGAAAATACAGTATTCGCTCCATATGCAGCAGATGTAACTTTTTGATTTGCTTCTGCAGATGATATTCCGCGAATTTCAAAATATATAACAGGGCTTTTGCTGCTGCTTAAGAACTCTTCTACAACTTCTTTGCTGAATACAAAAGCTCGTTCCCCGTTATTTAATGCAAAATTATCGCCCAGCAAAGAAATTCTCCTAGTATCTAAAATTAATGGCAATTTGCCTTTAATTGTCAGAAGAACATATTTATCAGCTTTTGCAATTGCGGCTTTAAGCAAATCTTTTCTTATTGGAATTGAAATAACTGGATTACCGAATAATTGATTTGCTTCTTCTTTTGCAAATATTTTACCAATTTTTAAATGCTTATCTTGTGCTTCTGCTGTTGATGTAAAAATCAACGCAATCAGTAAAACTAAAAGGCAGGAACCAATTACTTTTTTCATACATACCCCCGTTTTATTATGTTTTTATTTAATCAACAAAAGAGAGGAAAAGTTTTTGTTAATATATTTATAATCACGAAAAAATACACTAAAATTTTTGCCCTTCTGTGAATTTTTTTATTGCTAGTATTACTCAAATCTTCCTTCAATCACATTGCCGCAATAAATGCATTTACCCTCTTTAATTTTATATTTCAATATTGAATGCCAATCGCGAACAATTAATTCTTTCTTGCAATTTGGACAATAAGTTGTCTGTCCATCAATATCATGAATATTTCCTGTGTAACAATACTTTATTCCTTCGTTCAAAGCTATATTTCTTGCCATTCTCAATGTTGAAGGCGGAGTTCTTTCTTTATCTCTCATTTTAAAATCTGGATGAAATGCTGTAAAATGTAAAGGAACACTATCGCCAAGATTTTTCAATATCCATTCACACATACTTTTGATTTCATCCGGGGAATCATTTTCCTGAGGAATAAGAAGAGTAGTTATTTCAAACCAAACATCAGTTTCGTGCTTAAGCCATTTTAATGTATCAAGCACAGGTTCAAGATGCGAAAAAGTTAATTTATGATAAAATGTTTCTGAAAATGCTTTGAGGTCAACATTTGCAGCATCGATGTATTGATAAACTTCTTTTCGTGCTTCTTTATCGATATATCCTGCAGTTACCATAACAGTTTTAATTCCTTCTTCTCTTGCAAGTTTAGATATATCAATTACATATTCACCAAAAATTACGGGGTCGTTGTAAGTAAATGCAATTGAAGGGACATGATATTTTTTTGCGAGAGCCACAACATCTTCGGGCGTAGCTTCGAGTGAATTTATATTATCCAATCTTGCTTTACTGATTGACCAGTTCTGGCAGAACTTGCAGCCAAGATTGCATCCCGCAGTTCCAAAACTTAAAATTTGTGTGCCCGGATAAAAATGGTTGAGAGGTTTTTTCTCAATCGGGTCAATTGCAAATCCTGTTGGTCTGCCATATCCAATTGAATATAATTTACCTCCGATATTTTGTCGTATGAAACAAAATCCTGCTTGACCTTCTCCAATAGTGCAGTAGCGGGGACACAAAGTGCAAAGGATTTTATTATTCTTAGCTGGCTGCCACCATTTTGCTAATTTTAGATTTTCAGTTTGTGCAATCATAATCAAATCCTAAACAAATTAAATCATTCATATTAACATCTAAGAACATAATTAGAAATTTATAAAGAACTCAAATTTTCATTATTCCATTATTTTTTCAAACAACTATAAATCTCATCCAAGTTCTTCTACCTTTATCTTTCATTGGTTCGCCTGCAGTAAAAATAATTACATCTCCATCTTTAATCAAATTTTTTTCTTTTAACAATCTTTTTGAATTTGCTATTGCAGCTTCTTCATTATAAATCTGGTCAAGGAAAAATGGTTTAATTCCCCAGTGAAGATTTAAGGTATTGAGAGTCTCAAACTTATCAGAGATTGCAAACAAAGATGCTTCGGGTCTAAATTTTGAAACAATACTTGCTTTAATTCCAAGATGTGTAAAGATTACAATTGCCGAAGCTTTCACTTGTTCGGCAGCTCTTACAACTGCAGCTCCGCTTGCATCGATCATGTTTTCAAAAATATTTTCTGGAATATGATAATTTATATTTTTTCTGTTTCCAGCTTCGGCTTCGGTTGTAAGCAATATTTGGTTCATTACTTTTACTGCTTCAACTGGGAAATTACCCACAGATGTTTCGCCGCTTAACATAACAACATCAGTTCCATCCCAAACAGCATTTGCGATGTCAGAAACTTCGGCTCTTGTTGGAACTGGATTGTTAATCATAGATTCGAGCATTTGTGTTGCGGTAATTACAAGTTTCCCAACTTCATTACATCTTCTAATAATTTTTTTCTGAATAACAGGAACCTGCTGAACTCCAATTTCTACACCTAAATCTCCGCGTGCAATCATAATTCCATCAGAAACTTCAAGAATTTTTTCGAAGTTATTCACTGCTTCTTCTTTTTCAATTTTTGCAATTAATGGAATTTTAAAACTTCTCTCTTCAAGCCATGTTCTTAAATTAACAATGTCTTCTGGTTTTCTCACAAAGGATAATGCAATAAAATCGACACGATGTTTAAGAGCAAATTCCAGATTCTCAAAATCTTTTTCTGTTACTGAGGGAGTGCTTAATTTCATTCCTGGCAGATTCATTCCTTTTTTTGGTTTTAGAATTCCGCCTTCAATTATTCTGCAAATTATTGAATCATTTTTCTTTTCTTCTATTATAAGTTTTATTAAGCCGTCATCAATTAAAATTGTTTCGCCAATTTGAGAATCATTAATCAATTGCGAATAACTTGTAGAAATTTTTTCTTTTGTTCCTTTAATGTTTTGAGTGGTGATTTCAAGTATATCACCAGATTTAATTTCAATTTCTGGCTGTATTAATTCACCTATTCTAATTTTGGGTCCCTGAAGGTCAACTAAGATTGGAATCGGCAAAGATTTTTCGACACAAATTTCATTTATAAGATTAAATACTTTCTCAAAATATTCATAATTCCCGTGTGAAAAATTCAGACGAAAGCCGTCTGCCCCAGCATCGATTAATGCTTCTAATTTTTCTTTTGTATCTGATGCAGGACCGATTGTAATCAGAATTTTTGTTTTTGCAAATTGATTATTCACTTTTTCTTCTTTCCTTCACTTGATTTAGAATTACTTTCTTTCTGGTTTGAATTTGTTTTCTTCGAAGGTTCTGGTTTCAATCTTTTTTTCATTGCGATTAATTCTTTTTCAACAAGACCAAAAACAGTGTTTGGTTCATGTTTGCCGTTCTTCAAAACTTTTCCAGCTTTAATGCCAGTTAAGATTTCGATAGCCTCATCAACAGTAGATACTGGATAGATATGAAATTTTCCTTCTTTAACTGCATTAATAACTTCATCTTTGAGCATAAGGTCTTTTACATTCTGAATTGGAATTACCACTCCATGTTTACCATTTAATCCTTTCTTTTTGCATACATCAAAAAAGCCTTCGATTTTTTCATTAACGCCGCCTATAGGTTGAATTTCTCCTTTTTGATTAACCGAGCCAGTAATTGCAATTGATTGTTTGATTGGAATCCCGGATAAAGCAGAAAGGAGAGCACAAATTTCCGTAATTGAAGCGCTATCGCCGTCAATAAATCCATAACCTTGTTCAAATACAAGATTGGCATTAAACGAAAGAGGAATTCTTTTTCCAAATTTTTCTCTGAAGTAACCTGAAATAATTAAAACGCCTTTGTTGTGAGTGCTACCGCTCAATCCAGCTTCGCGCTCAACATTTATAATGTTTCCGCTTCCGAGTGAAACAGCTGCAGTTATTCTTGATGGTCTGCCAAATGAGTAAGTTCCGCTTTGATAAACAACGAGAGCATTAATTGTTCCTACACGTTCTCCTTCTGTGTCAATTAAAATTGTTCCTTCATGAATCATTTGAGAAAGTTTTGATTCATAAAGACCATGTCTTTCTTTTGAAGCTTCGTAAGCTTGAGTGACATGATAATCTGTAACCATTTTATCTCCATTATCACGCGCCCAAAAGCTGGATTCACGTACTAAATCTGCAATGTAAGCAAATCTTGTAGTTAATTTATTTTTTTCTCCTGCATATCTTGCACCATACTCAATAATTTTAGCAATTGCAGATTTATCGAACTCAAGAAGTTTTTCTGTTTGAATTAATTTTTTTATTACTCTTGCATATTCAGTCAATGCTTTATCGGTTCGAACCATTTCATAATCAAAATCAGCTTTTATTTTGAAAATCTTATTAAAGTCGTCTTCGTATGCCGATAGGATTGAATAAATATAATTATTTCCAATCAGAATAACTTTTGTGTCAATTTGAATTGGTTCTGGTTTTAAAATGCTTGGAGCAATTTGATAAAGATTTGCAAGGTCTTGAATTTCCAATTTACCATAAAGAAGGACGCGTTTTAGTGATTTCCATACCCCGGGTTCACTGAATGCATCAAGAGCATTAATTACAAGGAATCCGCCGTTTGCTCTTAAGAGAGAACCGGCTTTTATTCTTGTAAAATCTGCATACCAGCCGCCGTGTCCATCACTAATTCTTTCTATTGTTCCAAAAAGATTTGTATAAGTTGGGCTTGTTTCAATTACGACTGGACATTCCTTAGTGTGAGAATTATCCAGAATGATATTTACTTCATATTCTTTTAAGTAATCAACAATAATTCCGCTTTCTGTTTCTTCTCGAACAGGTTTTTGTCCTTTGAATATGTCGAGATTCAAAATTATATTTTCACTTACCTGGTCAAGATAGTATCTGACTTTCTTGAATTTATATTTTTTCTTTAAATCATCAATTGTAACCTGAACTATAACTCTTACAGCTTCAGTTTCAAGTTGAATAATTTTTTCCTGAAAATCTTGAGTAAGCTTTAAGCTGTCCTTAAAGACTTGTTGAAGTTCTTCCTGATAAGAAGTGTATTTATTAAAAATTTCCTGTGCCTGATCTTGAGATAATTTATTTTCATTAATTAAATCCTGAAGCTGAGTTATAAAAAAAGGTTGATTATCAATTACAGCAAGAATTTCTGGGCGAACCATTTCCCCCATTTTAACTTCGCCAAGCGTGAAATTATCTTTCCTCAGTTTGTCTTCAAAGTTTAACATTATTGCTCTTTGCTGTTTTGTGTAATCAGATAAAATTTGTTTTTTCTTGCTGACAAATGGTTCTGTTGATAAAACTTGAGGAATTCTTTCCTGTAAAAATTTAATTGCTCTGTTTAAATCTCTCTTAAATTTTTTTGCCATTCCTGCAGGAAATTGAAGCAATAAAGGTCTGTCTTCATCTTTGAAATTATTCACATAGGCATAATCATAAAGTTGATTTTCACAATTTGGGGCAATTGATTCAAGCATCTTTTTGATTGAAGTTAATTTGCCTGTGCCTGATAATCCTGTAACAAAAATATTATATCCTTGACTTTTCAGTTCAACACCAATCTTTAATGCTTTTAATGCACGTTCCTGACCAACTATTCCTTCAATTGGTTCTAATTTTTCTGTGCTTTCAAATTCAAAAATCTTTGGGTCGCATGTCCATTTCAGTTCATCTTCAGTTAACTCACGATGTTTTGCCGCTTTTTTTAGAGACATAATTAAATTCCTTTTTGAAGTCATTCTTAATTCAAAAATAAAAATTAAAGTGATGTTTATCTAATCTAAAATTTAGATTCCATAATTGAACAAAATCAGTTGAATTTAGTTTGTTATATCATCAATGTTATCGAATCATACTTTTGGTTTATTACTCTATGATTACTAAATTTGCTTGTAATAAGTTAATTCAAATTGAGGATAAGATTGATTTACTGGGATGTAAATCCCGAAATTTTAAAACTTGGACCATTTACAATAAGATGGTATGGTTTACTATTTGCACTTGGCTTTCTTATTGGTTATCAAATCATGTTATTTATTTTCAAAAGAGAAAAAAAGAAGGAAGCTGATTTGAATGATTTACTCTGGTACATAATTTTAGGAACCGTTATAGGTGCAAGATTAGGACATTGCTTGTTTTATAATCCAGTTTATTATTTATCCCATCCATTAGAAATTATTCAGATATGGAAAGGTGGATTGGCAAGTCACGGCGGAGCAATTGGAATTCTTATTGCAATTTATTATTTCGTCAAAAAGAAAAATCAATATTCATATTTGTGGCTGCTTGATAGAATTGCAATTCCAACTGCACTTGGCGGCTCTTTCATTCGACTTGGTAATCTCTTCAATTCCGAAATTATTGGAAAACCTACAAATGCTTCGTGGGGATTTATTTTTGCTGCTGTTGATAACGTTCCGCGATATCCCGCACAACTTTACGAATCAATCGCATATCTATTAATATTTATTTTTTTATTTGCTTATTACTTCCGTTCAAATGCAAAATTTAAAAATGGTTTTTTGCTTGGATTATTTCTTGTTCTTGTTTTCACTTTCAGGTTTTTTGTTGAATTCATAAAAGAAGACCAGACTTACTTCGAACAATATCTACCTCTTAATATGGGACAAATTTTAAGCATTCCTTTCATCATTGCTGGCATTTATCTTTTATTTCGTGAAGATAAAAAAACCATCATCATCAAATAACAAAACAGAAAGAAATTTCATGAACAATAAATTATTTTTTGCAGCAATTCTAATCGTTGTTATTTTTTCATTTGATTCTGTTTTTCAAAAATCCGAAAACATTCAGAAATATGACCCTGCAAAAGATTCTCTAAGATTTGAAGGAGAAAAACATTTAAGAAATATTCGTCAACTTACATTTGGCGGAAATAATGCCGAAGCTTACTGGAGTTTTGACAACAGAAAATTAATATTTCAAAGTGATTGGGAAAAAATTAATCCTCATGGATGCGACCAAATTTTTATAATGAATGCCGATGGAAGCCTATTAGAAAATCAAAATAAATATAAATTAGTTTCTACAGGAAAAGGAAGAACAACATGCAGTTATTTTTTACCTGATGGAAGAATAATTTATTCATCCACTCATGCTGCAGATGAAAGATGTCCGGAATCAAAAATGTTTTCAAATGGAAGATATGTTTGGCCACTTTACAAAACTTATGATATCTATATTGCAAATTCAGATGGCTCAGAACCAAAAGTATTAATCGGCGGCGATGGTTACGATGCAGAAGCTACAGTTTCTCCCGATGGAAAATATATTGTATTTACATCAACAAGGTCGGGCGACCTTGAATTATGGAGATATGAAATTGCAACTGGTAAATTATTGCAGCTTACAAATACATTAGGTTATGACGGCGGTGCATTTTTTTCACGCGATTCAAAACATATTGTCTGGCGAGCAAGCCGTCCAAAAGGTGAAGATGCAGAAATCTATAAAAAACTACTTGAAGAAGGATATGTTGAACCAAAAGAATTAAATATTTTCATTGCCGATATTGACGGCAAAAATGTTCGTCAGGTAACAAATTTACCCGGTGCTAATTGGGCTCCTTTCTTTCATCCTGATGGAAAGAAAATTTTATTTTGTTCCAATCATCATTCATTAAAAGAAGGAGGAAGACGTTTCGACATTTTTATGATTAATCTTGATGGAAGCGGCTTAGAACAAATTACCAACTCCGGAAATTTTGATGCTTTCCCAATGTTCTCTTATGACGGCAAAAAATTAGTTTTTTGTTCCAATCGAAATAAAGAAAGAAAATTTACAAGAGATACAAATGTATTTGTTGCAGATTGGATTGAATATCCTGAAGATGTTGACAACAATTTTAAATCGATAAAATAATTTTTAGCAAAAACTGTTTCTCTTCATTTTTAAAATAAAAAACCCCCGTCAATGCGGGGGTTCAAAGTTAATGGTCTATTACTTTATTACTTTAACTTCAGAGGCTTGCAAACCTTTCTGACCTTTTGTAATTGTAAATTCAACTTTATCATTTTCGGATAATGACCTGTATCCATCTCCAATGATTGATTGAAAATGTACAAACACATCTTCTCCGTTTGCCTGTTGAATAAATCCATAACCTTTTGAACTGTTAAACCATTTAACAGATCCTTGTCTTCGCTCTGCCATGACAGATGCTCCTTTTTAATTGATTTGTAAATTGACAGGGCTTTAAAAATTGTGGGAAGGTTTACTTCTACATCTACTTCTAAAACTGCTGCCTTTCTAAAACAAACATAGGCATAATTAATTTAATATCCTAATTTTTTGTAAAAATAATTTTAGAAATAGAAATCATTGAATGATATCAAAAAAGTATCTTAGAAATTCACAAAAAGAAATTTTATTTTACACTAAATATTATTCAGGAGATGTTATGAAAAAAACTGCATTATTAATTTTTCTTTTTTCAATTATACTTTCTGCACAAATTAAAATACCATACGAAAGATATGTATTACCAAATGGTCTTAATGTAATTTTGCACGAAGACCACACAACTCCAACAGTATCTGTAAACACATGGTATCATGTTGGTTCGAGTTACGAAAAGCCAGGCAGAACAGGTTTTGCACATCTTTTTGAGCACTTGATGTTTGAAGGTTCAAAACATGTTCCTGAAGGTGATTTTGACAAATTACTCGAAGCAGCAGGAGGGGAAAATAACGGCTCAACTACAGAAGACCGAACAAATTACTTTGAAGATGTTCCTTCAAATGCTCTGGAACTTGCTTTATATCTTGATTCAGATAGAATGGGATTTCTGCTTGATGCAATGACTCCAGAAAAAGTTGATGGTCAACGCGAAGTAGTAAAAAATGAAAGACGCCAGAGTTACGAAAATCGTCCATATGGATTAGCATGGGAAACTATTTATAAAAATTTATATCCAGCAGGTCATCCTTACAGCTGGCCTGTAATTGGTTCAATGGAAGATTTAAATTCTGCAAGCTATGAAGATGTAGTTGAATTTTATAAAACTTATTATGTGCCAAATAATGCATCACTTGTAATTGCAGGAGATATTAATCCAAAAGAAACAATTAAACTTGTTGAAAAGTGGTATGGAAATATACCAGCAGGAAAACCTGTTCCACCACAAAATCCTGCAGCAGCAAATTTACATGAAGAAAAAATTGTTGTTCTTGAAGATAAAGTTCAGCTGCCAAGAATTTATATGACATGGATAACTCCGCCTAAATTCGCACCCGGCGATGCTGAAATGGATATTCTTGCTAATATTTTAAGTGGAGGAAAAAATTCAAGACTTTATCAAAGATTAGTTTATGAACTTCAAATTGCACAGGATGTAAATGCTTTTCAAAATTCAAGTAAACTTTCTTCTCAATTTTTTATAATAGCTACTGCGCGTGCCGGACATAATTTAACCGAAATAAAAAATGTTATTCAGGAAGAAATAGACAAATTAAAAAAAGAGCCTCCAAAAGAAAGAGAACTTCAAAGAGCAGTAAATCAAATTGAAGCTTCATTTCTTGATGCACTTGAGAAAGTTGGCGGATTCAACGGAAAAGCAGATTTATTAAATTCATATTTCTATTATGCAAAAAATCCCGATTATGCCAATGAAGATTTAGCACGATACAAAGCAATAAGTACAGATGATATTCGTTCAGCTGCACAAACATATTTATCTGATAATGCAAGAGTAATTTTAAGCATTGTTCCAAAAGGAAAAACCGATTTAGCTGTAAAACCAAATGCGGAGGAAAAATAAAATGAAAAATTTTCGTAAACTTTTTTTGTTAATATCTTTCACTCTTACATTCGTTGTAAATGCACAGGAAGTTGACAGAACAAAACCGCCGGCATTACCTCCGCCAAAATCATTGACACTTCCTCAGCTTGAAAGATTTGAACTTTCAAACGGTTTAAAAGTAATTTTAATGGAAAAACATAATGTCCCATTAATTCAATTAAATGTAATTATAAAAGCTGGAACAATTGATGACCCGCAGCAAAAAGAGGGTCTGGCTAATCTCACATTTGATATGCTTGATGAAGGAAATGCAGGAAAAACTACTCTTGAAATTGCAGATGCAATTGATTTCCTCGGAGCAAAAATTTCTACAAGAGCTGGTCAACATTTTTCTGGAATTTATCTTCACACCCCTGTTTCAAAATTTGATGAAGCATTAAAAATAATGGGGGATATAATTCTTAAACCTGATTTTCCAGAAAATGAACTTAAAAGAAAAAAGAAAGAATATTTAACCACAATTTCTCAATGGCACGACCAGCCAACATCAATTGCCGGCATTGCATTCAACAAATTATTGTTTGGAGAAAATCATCCCTATGGAAAGCCATCTATTGGAAATGAAAATTCAATCAAAAATTTTTCAACTGATGATTTGAAAAAATTCTATTCGAAATATTTTAAAGCCAACAATGCTTTTGTTGTTGCAGTTGGTGATATCAACAAAAACGAATTAAAGAACAAACTCGAAAAAATTTTTGGAAGATGGAAAAAAGGAGAAATTAAAGAAACAAAAATATCCGAACCCAAACAGGTCGAAAAAAGAATTGTTTATTTAATTGACAAACCAAATTCTGCACAATCCGTAATTTATATTGGAAGAGTTGGACCAAAAAGATTAACCGAAGATTATAATTCAATAATTGTTATGAATACAATTTTAGGCGGTTCTTTTACATCAAGATTAAATAATAATTTGAGAGAAGAGCATGGCTATACTTATGGTGCAGGCTCAAGATTTATTTTCAGACCTGTTGCCGGAAGTTTTGTTGCTTATTCATCAGTTCAAACAGAAGTTACTGACAAAGCACTCATTGAATTTTTCAAAGAATTAAATGGAATTAGAGAACCTATTCCTGATGATGAATTAAACAGAGCAAAAAATCTTGTAGCTTTAAGTTATCCACAAAATTTTCAGTCGGTTGAAGAAATTGCATCTCAAATTGAAGAACTAATAGAATATAATCTTCCAGAAAATTTCTTTAATGATTATGTAAAAAATATGCTTACAGTAAAAAGTGAAGAAGTTAATGCAGCAGCAAAAAAATATATTCAGCCTGATGAAATGATTGTTATTATAGTTGGTGATAAATCTAAAATTGAAAATGGGATTAAAGAACTAAACCTTGGCGAATTAAAAAGTCTAAGTGTTGAAGATATTCTTGGAAAAGTGCCTGCTATAGAAAACTGATTTATAAAAAATAGAGACGTCGATGTGGCGTCTCTATTTTTCTTTTTCAAGTGCCTCAAAATATTTTCTTATCAAATCTTCATAATCTTTTTTATAACCTTGATTCATTGCTTTCTGTAATTCATCACGAATTTTATTTTTTCTTTCTTCATTGGATAAAATCAAATCAGGAGGTGAATTTCTGTTTACATTTTTTCCCGTTGTCGATTTTCTTTCTTTCTCATAATCTCTTTCATTTATTGAACGCTGTGCATCGAGCAGACGTGATAAAATTCTTTCCTGCTGTTTCACCAATTCATCATCTAATTTCTCTGTTTCTAAATTGGTTACTACTTCTTTCATTTCATCAAGAATTTTTTGAAGATTTGCTGCAAGACTTTTGGATTTTCCTGCTTCCTGTGCTTCTTTGTTTAATTGTTCCAATGATTTTCTGATTGTTTCCTGTTCAGCTGCAAGTCTTTGCAATTGTGCCATCATTTCTTGAGTGAGCTTTCCTTGATTTAGCATTTGTGTTAATTGATTAAGATTCATTTGCTGTTGAGTTATTTGCTGCAGCTGCTGAAACAAAGACATCATTCCTCCACCTTGACCTCCATTCATCATCTGTTCCATTCCCCCTTTTAATAAACTTGCAGCTTCATTCAAAAATTCCATCGCTCTGCTTTGATATTGAGATGCAACAGCACCATTTCGATTTTGAAGTGCTCCAATTGATTTTTGCATTTCCGAAAATGATTTTCCAAGTGCTTTTCCCATTTCTGGTGTAATTGCAAAAGTTTTTTGTGAAAGCTCTGTCATCTTGTTGAGAATTTTATTCAAATTATTTTGAAGTTCGTTTTGCTTTCTTGAATTTTTTGTAAACTCTGATGAATTATAATTCAGCTTTGATGTTTCATTCCTTAATTTTTCCTGCATATCAGACAATGTCAACAAATCATCCAGTATCTTCATCATTTCATAATAAGTTTTTAATTGATTCATTTGCTGCATAGCAGATTGTAAAGCTTTGAATTCATTATTCATGATTGACATATTCGAAGAAAGCTGCTTTTGATTTTCAAGTGCATTCATCTTTTGCATGTTTTGCAGCTCTTTCATTGCTTCTTTCGACAATTCCTGATTATTCTGTTCATCAAATTTTTCCATTGCCTTTTGTAATTGCTCAAGGGGCAAATCTTTGAGGTCTTCCATTTTTTCTTTCAGCTTTTTCATTTCTTCTTCAAGATTATTTAATTCATCAGTTATGCTTTCCTGTCGTTTGGATAATTCCTCTCTTGTTGCGTTATTCGATAGATTGCTTTGTTCTGTTCTGTTTTTTAATTCATCAATTTTCTTTGTTAATTCTTCGGTACGTTTTAAGAGCTCGTCAATTTTTTGTTCTACTTGAATTCTTTTCAATAAGTTAATTGTTCTCTCAATACTCTTTTTAAAATATTCTTCATTTGCTTTCAGTTCTTCAAGAGACATTTGAACATTATCCCTCATCAAGCTCTGCAAAGTTTCCTGAAGTTTCTTAAATGCTTCTTTCAATTCGTCGCTTGTCATTTCATCAAGAATTTTTTGAAGCTCATTATACTTTTGCAAAGTTTCTTCTGAAAGCAAGTTGTTCTGCAAAAGATTACTCTGCATCTCTGCAAGTTTTTGAGATATTTCTTCTGCTTTCTGCATCAAGTTTTTAAATTTTTCTGCAGCTTTTTCTACTCTTTCCTTTTCTTCCCATGTTATATCTTTTCTGTTTTGCTTTAAATCGCTACTAAGCTTTTGCATTTCTTCTTTTAATTCTTCGGCTTCTTTAAGTGTTTTATTTAAATCATCTACTGCACTTTGTTGAGATTGTTCTGCTTCTGCAAATAATTCATCAATTGAAGGAACTTGAATTGATAATACTTTTGTTCGTGCAGATTTTGGTCCGCTTACATTATCATTATCAAAAATTTCAAGATAGTAAGAAACTACATCTCCTTCAGTTAAAACAAGAGAAGATAAATCCCATGTGTAATAAACTTCGTCTTCCTTTTTATCTTTATTAATTGGAATTGTAGCTGAAGAGAAATTTTCATCAGCTTTTCTGTATTTTGAAAAAGTAATTCTGTAGTTAAGATTCAATTTTGTAAAGCCAAAATCATCTTTAATACTTGACACAAGAGAAATTTTATCATTGTTTGTTTTGATATTATCTGCAGGAGAAATCATTTCAATTGACGGCGGTTCATCATTCATTACTTTTATAGAATAAACAATTGGATTATCATTTGAAACAGACTTTTCATCATAAATCATGATTTTATATTGTGAATCTTTCCAGATATTAAATTCAAGAAATGCATTGTTTTCTTTTATCGACATCTGCTTTACTGTTGAATCATCAAACACAATTTCAGCTTTCGATAAATTTTGTGATGAACTCACTGCTAATTTAATCTTGCTTCCTTTTAATGCATTTATATTGCCATTATCTTTTTGCACAATCTGAGAGATTTTTGAATATGAAGGCGGGATTACGGTTATTTCAATACTTTTAATCTGCGGTCTATTGACTGCAGTAATTTTGAATACATCACTTTTTATTTTACCCGAGAATGCATAGTATTCATAAGAATTTTTTACAACTGGAATTTCATAGCTGCTGTTGTGTGTTGAATCAGGAATTAATTTTTTACTAACAAATTCAGTTTCATCTTCTGATTTCAATGCCAGATAAATTTCTTTTGGATGTTTGCCAATGGTTTTAATGTTAATTGTAAGACTTTCCCCTTTTGTAACTTCTTTGTTTCCAGGTGATATTTCAAAATAAAATTCTAAGGGTGGCGAAAAATTTTTATTGTAGTTAATCAGCCGATTTAAAGCTAAGTTTAATTGAGGAATCAAAGATGAAGCAAGCAATACAACAGCAATAATTGTTAATGCTGACTTTAATAATTTCTTAGTAGAAGAAAAATCAACAATAGAATTAAAATTAAGTTCTTTTGTTTTTCTATAAACATTGTCAAATGCTGCATCAATTAATTGTTGTGAGTAGTTATTATTTTTTTCTTCTAAGAGCTGAATTGCATTTGTAAGTTCGTCTTTAATATTCTCAAAATAATTACCAATTCTTCCAGCAACTTCAGCATAATTTATTCTTTTGATTGACAGAAGACTTTTTACAAAAGCAATTATAAAAATCAAAAATGAAATCAAAACTGTTGCAATGAATAAATAAAATAAAATTGTTCTTACAGAAGAATTAAAATTACCCGCAGCTTCAATTAAAACAATTAACAAAAAAAGAATAGAGAGAAAAGAAATCAGTGAAAGGAACAGATTTAATCCTTCTTTTCTTTTTTCGAGTAATAAAAAATTTTTCAGTTTCTCTTTTATTTCGTCTCTGCTCGATTTCATCTTAATAAAATTTTAATTCATTAATGCCCATACAACAATATTAGTTCCAAACTTTAATGCTTCAAGACGTTTTTCCTGCGGGTCTTTATGAACTTCGGGATCTGCCCATCCATCACTTGGATTACTTTCATAAGTATAATAAACACATAATCTTCCATTTACAAAAATTCCAAATCCTTGAGGAGGTTTATTGTCATGTTCATGTATTTTTGGTGGACCATAATTGAAATCATAGACACAATGATAAATTCCATAATTGAATGGAATTTCAACCAAATCTTTATCGGGAAAAACTTTTTTTATTTCTCTTCTGAATGCTTTATCCAGACCATAATCATCATCAACATAAAGAAAGCCGCCGTTTTCAAGATAGGTTCTAAGTTTTTTTGCCTCTGAATCTGAAAAAACAATATTGCCGTGCCCCGTCATAAACAAAAATGGATAAGCAAAAATATTTCCGCTTGTTAAATCAACAAATTCATAAACTGGATTTGTCTTGATGTTAGTATTCTCTGCAATAAATTTCAGAAGATTTACTTCTGCCGAAGGGTCGTTATACCAGTCGCTGCCACCGTTATATTTTAATCTGGCTATCTTAAATCCAATTTGGTTTTGTGCAAATAATGTGCTTACAAAAATTAGAATAAGAATTATAATTCGTTTCATATTGAATTTTTATTTTCAAATGCTAAGATAATTATTTTGTTGACTCGAATCATGAGAATTATTTTTCAATTCATTGAGTTGAAGGAAAAAATTGGATTGTATTCAAAATTATACTTCAGAAATTATTTGAAATAATTAAACAATAACAATTTCTTGAGTTCGCAAAGCTCTTGGGAATTGACTTTTCAATCCTTCGCCGGATGAAACAGCAGTGCCAAGAATATGATTATTGTATTTCACAATTTTTTGTCCTTCCTTACCAAAATTTTTCTTAATTGTTCCTCCTTTCAAATACAATTCGAGCTCTTTTTTATCCTCAAGTTCAACAATATTTTTATTAAAATGATTTCCAAGTATCTGTGCAGCAACTGTGTGAACCTGCACAATTTTGTTTTTATCTATCGAACCAAACTTTGAACCAATTCGATTAAACATTCCCGTATTAATTGATTCCCAATCTTCATTGACAAAATATAAATCTTTGCTCCTTACAATGTAATGATAATTTTCAAGAACACCTTTTTCAATTCCATAATAATCAGAAACTCTAAGTAAAAAGTCTTTTACTTTTTTGTCTGAAAAATTGCAAAGTTCTATTTTATCTCTTGAATGAATCTTTTCAGAATTTTCTTTTAGTTCATCTGTTTTAATTAATTTAGCAACAAAAAATCCTTCCGAATTAACTTCCCAAGGAAGAATTCTTCTTGCCTTTGATATTGAATGAATAAGTTCTTCATTTTCATATCTTGTAAATGCAGGTTTACTTTTTATCGATAGATTCATTTCTTTTAATTCCACAGGATACTTTTTTAAAATCTTATTCAACACAAGTTCATTTTCTTCAAGAGTTAATGTGCATGTTGAATATACAAGAGTTCCGCCGGTTTTTAACATTTTAATTGCACTTAAAAGCAATTTGTATTGAACTTCTGCAATGCTTCCAATTTTATTAATGTTCCACCAGTTGCTTACTTCCCCTCTTTTCTGAACAATTCCAAGTGCACTGCATGGTGCATCAACAAGAATTTTATCAAAATAATTTTCAAAAGATTTACTTAAAAGTTCTCCTTTCTTATTCAGGACTCCAGCATTTACAATGTTCATTTTATCCAAATTAAACATTAATACTTTCAATCTGTCAAGTGAAATATCATTTGCTATCAAAGTTCCTTTGTTATTCATCAAATCTGAAAGTTGAGTTGTCTTGGACCCTGGAGCTGCACACAAATCAAGAACTTTATCAGTTTCTTCGGGATTTAACACTTCTGCTGGAATCATTGAAGAGAGACTTTGAATGTAATAATGCCCAAGTATGTAATAAATTGTTTTGCCAATTAATTCTTCTCCTTCAATAACTTGATATGAATTTTTTATTGATTCTATTTTCTTTAATTCAATTCCGTATTCCTTCAAGTTTTTGATGAGCAATTCTGAATTAACTTTTCTGGAAAATCTTATGCAGCTTTTATAATTGCTGTCATAAAATTCTTTATACTTTTGAAAGTATTCTTCGCCAAAATTTTTTTTAATGTAATTAGAAATATTTTCACTGAGTAAAATCATTTTAGAGTCTTACCAGATTTAATGAATTAAATATTTGAGTTGATATCAGAGGAAAATTTTTTGACTGAGGGAAATTTTCCTTAAAATCTTTTTCAATGCTTCTTAAAAGATTATCCAGATAATTTTCATATGATTCAACTGCTAATTTTATATCATTTTCGTTTATTGGCAGAAAAATTTTTTTCGGCTTATTTCTATTTGAGTATATAATATATTTTGCTTCATAAAAATTATTTACATGATAAATGATATTCCCATCACTATCTACAATTTCATAACTGTCAAAAAGCGGTGGTGTAAGAAGAAGATTCTTGCCTGGCAGTTCGAAAGTTTTATTTTCTGATGATGACTTAAAATCATCCGGGAAATTTTTTAGTTCCTGTTTAATTTTTTCAATCCACTTAATTGTAAACTCTTTTTCAGTCATATATTAATTCCTTTTATAAACTTTTCAGAACATCAAAGTCACTCAAAAGAATTACATTTATTTTGACATTTTAGCTTTCATCAAAGCAATTGACAAAGCATATCTAAATCTAAATAGAGAATATGTTGCACCAGTTACAGCATCAACTTTCATATAATTTTGTTTTTCAAGAAGTTGTTTTTCATAAGATGGATAAGCAATGGAAGGAGAAGTTCCAGTAATAATCATTTCGTTATTATATTCAATATCTTTCTCTTTCCCCTTTCCATCTCTTTTTATTTCATCATAATCAATCTTAATAATTTTTTCATTTTTGATTTCAATTTTTACTACATGTTTATAATCATAAGCATCGTATGGAGATTCACCAACGTAAATTCCATCTTTGCAACCTTTTGCATCTGTAGGAATGTTATTCATTTTAATCCACTGTTCAAATAGTGAATTCAGTTCTTCGGGTGAGCGTGTCTCAATTAAAAAATGCATGTTTTTTACTGTAGCTTTGAAATATTTGTCTGATGCATTATAATCTTTAATTTCATCAAGTGAATCTTTTTCAATTCCAGTGCATTTGGCTATCAAAAGAATTAATAACAAAATTTGTTTGAAATTAATTTTCATAATTTCTGCTGATTACATTTTATGAAGCAATTAATCTTTTCTAATTTCATTCAATATGTTTATGAAAGATTCTGGCAAAGGAGATTTTATTTTTACTTTTTTCTTATCTTGAACAAAAAAATTAATTTCTTCTGCATGAAGCATTAAACGAGAAAAATTTTTCTGTAATTTTTTTTCTCCATACTTCAAATCTCCAACAATAGGATGACCAATGCTGTAAAGATGAACTCTCAATTGATGACGTCTTCCTGTCTCAGGTGTTAATTCTAACAAAGTATATGAATTAAATCTTTCAATCACATTAAACTTGGTTCTGCTTTCCTTGCCTTGAACTTCATCAATACCCATTCTTCCAGAGCCAAATTGACGAATTTTTTTATTTATTAATCCTGAATCTTCCATTAAAACTCCATGCACAAGCGCAACATAATTTTTTTCTATAAGATGATTTTCAAACTGCTGATTTAAGAATTTATGCATTGAAGAATTTTTTGCAAATATTAAAACTCCGCTTACATCTTTATCAAGACGATGAACAATAAATAATTTCTCTTCGTATTTTTTCTGTAAAATTGAATGTACAGTTTCAATTGATTTATCACTTTCTTTAATTGATGAAATTCCTTCCGGCTTATCTACTGCAACAACATTATTATCTTCATACAAAATTTTTATTTCCATGTTCAGCTCAGTTCAAGTAAAAAAGCTTCCTGAGAATTAAAGACGGTTTTTTCAAATCCCATTTTTCTTAAGTATTTGTTATGAGTTTTATTGCCTGGATAAGTGAAAATTTTTCTGATATTATTTTCTCTGAAAAATTTCCTGTAAACATATCTTCCGATTTTAAAATCTCGATAGCCGGGAATAACATAATCAAGATTTACCAAAACTGTATTGCTGTCAATATTCTTTGCACATACAAGTCCAGCTGGAACAGAATTTCTAAGCACAAAAATTACTCTGTTGTTATTGTTGGAATCGAATGAAAAATTTGGTACATATTTTTTTATTTCATTTTGATGAAATGAAAGAAAATATTTCAAATACTGGGAATCAGGTTCAACTTCAAGAATATCAAAGTATTCTTTTGCAGATAAAATTTCGATGAGATAATAAACATTAACAATTGCAATAAATCCATTCACAAGAGCTACTGGATATGCAGTAATAATAATTCCATAAAATGTAAAAATTAATGAACCAATTAAATTGATTATTCTTAACTTTACAATTGAACTCATCATAAGAGAAATAGCAACAAGAACAGAAGCTAAGTAACCAATTACTTCGACTAAATTAATGTTGTACATGTTTATTTCCCGATAGCTTTTGTAATAAAATTCTATAAAATTTTTTTACTTGTTTTAATTTACAAAAATGATTAACCACTTCCTGAATAAAATCTTATTTTAGTAATATAAAAAATGAAATTTCAGATGAACAATTATAACAACTATCCTATAATCAGTCTGGATGAAATTATTAGGCCAACTCAATTAGTAATCGATTTAAAAGTATTAAAAGAAAATTTCAAAAAAATAAAACAACATGTAAGTCCTGCCCGCATGATGCCAATCTTAAAAGCAAATGCATATGGGCATGGACTTGTGCGAATTGCTCAACTAATGCAGGAACTTAATGCCGATTACATCGGTGTTGCAGTTCTTGAAGAGGGAATTCTTTTAAGAGAGACAGGCATTACACTTCCAATACTTGTGCTTGGAGGAATATGGGGCAATCAAATTCCAATTTTCTTAAAACATAATTTAACTATGACAGCTTCTTCAATTGAAAAGCTAAACCAGATTGATGAAATCGCAGGTGAGATGAAAGTTAAAGCCAAAGTTCATTTAAAAATTGATACTGGAATGGAAAGAATTGGTGTGCATTATTACAATGCAAAAAATTTTCTTGATGCTGCAGTTAAAACAAAAAATGTAATCATAGAAGGAATTTACTCTCATTTTGCAAATTCAGAAAAAAGTGATTTAAGCTATACTAAACTTCAGCTGGAAAGATTTCAAGAAGTAATCTCGTACGCAGAAAAGATATTTCTTAAAAAACCAATTTTTCACATCTCAAATTCAGGAGCAATACTTCAGATGCCTGAGGCAAACCTTGATATGGTTCGTCCTGGAATTATGCTGTATGGAGTTTATCCATCAAATGAAGTCAAAAAAACTGTAGAAGTAAATCCCGCTTTAACATGGAAATCAATTGTGGTCTATTTCAAAGTGATAAAACCAAATCATCCAGTTGGTTATGGCTCTACCTGGCAAACTAATCATGATATTCGTGCTGTAACAGTTCCAGTTGGTTATGGTGATGGTTATATGAGAAGCATGAGCAACAAAGCAGAAGTTATAATTCGAGGAAAGAGATATCCAGTTATTGGTACAATTTCAATGGACCAGATTGTTGTTAATATTGAAAATGACAGTGCTTATAATGGCGACGAAGTTATTTTAATTGGTTCTGATGGACAAAGTAAAATAACTGTAGAAGAACTTGCAGAATGGGCAGGCACAATTCCATACGAGATTTTAACCAATATAAATACACGCGTTCCAAGAGTCTATATTGAATAAATCCTAAGCAGCTAAATATCTCATCAATTTTCTTTTTGCAATAGGCAGAACAGTTTCATTAAATGGAAAATCAATATCTGTTTCAAGATTATAAGTTGCTGGATTTGGCAGCTCGGGATATTTCTTTATCAAATCAAGTTTAATTGTTTCAGGAGGAATTACTGTAGTTTCTTCTTTAATAAATTCAAGCAAATGTGTTTTTAATGATTTAAAAGGCACATTTGATGTAACAATATTGGACAGTAAAAATTTATAAATATAAGTTGCTTTCTCAGCATGTGAAGGTACAAAGAAATAACCTTCGTCTTTGTAGAGAGGTAAAATTCCAATTTCTTTTATATCCATGTTGGATTCAACAAAATCATAAATTGCTGTGCCTTCTTCAATTACTTCTTTAATCTTAGGAAGAGCCCATTCAATAAAGTCAAAAATTTTTGAAAGTTTATCTTCGCTTATTTCTCCTGTATTATATTCATAAATTAAAGATTGATTTTCCAAATCTATCCCAACAATTTTTTTTGAGAGCAAGCCTCTATAATTTTCTCTTTGATGTAATAGATTATTGAGTTCATTGCTCAAATCAATCAGCTCGCCAAAGACTGGATACAATTTATTTTTATGTAAATGTTCTCTATAATTTTTCAATGCTGCAAGAACTTTATATTGAGATAATTCAGCATCTTCAGCCGAGGAGATGAAAACATCAATAGTTAAGTTTTCCATAATACCTCCATATGAAGATTTAATATTCTGTTCTAATTAATAATCGACATATAAATAAAAAAGTTGATATAGAAATTCACAAGTGTAAAAATTTTTCTATTGGAACATGATTTTATAAATAATCATTTAAAAGAAAAAATTGATAAGCAACATTGAAATAAAAATGCAGTGATTAAAATATTTTACTAATTAAAATGAAAGCAGTATAAAATTTTACTGATGCAGACTGGTTTATAATTTATTATATTTGTTGCAGTTGAAAAAATATGTATAATAAATGGAAGTAGAAGAACAGTTGATGAATCATGTTGGGCAGTTGCTCTCTGAAGATAAAATTTCAGGGGGAGGAAAGTCCGAACACCGCAGAACAAGGTGCCGGGTAACGCCCGGGGGCTTGAAGACGAAAGTCTCAAGCTACGGAAAGTGCCACAGAAAAAATACCGCCCTGCTGCAGGCGGGGTAAGGGTGAAAAGGCGAGGTAAGAGCTCACCGCTCCGATAGTAATATCGGAGGTCTCGTGATGAACGAGATCCTGCAGAAATGCAGGACACGGCAAACCCCACCTGGTGCAAGGTCAAGCAGAAGGACTCCCGCTACGGCGGGAAAAGGTTGTTCGCCTTTCAGTGCCTTCGGGTAGACCGCTAGACCACGATAGTAATATCGTGGCTAGATAAATAACTGCCGCCCGCCTCCGGCGGGTTACAGAATTCGGCTTATAGACATGATTCATCACTGTTCTTCTAAAAATTAAATTATGCAGAACAAAAAATGGAAACTAAAAGATTCTCCAGATGAAAAATTAATTCTATCTTTAGCTGATAGCCTGAATATATCAAATTCTCTTGCTTTGCTTCTTATTCAAAGAGGTATTACTAATTTTCAGGAAGCAAAACTTTACTTCCGCCCAACTTTAGATTCTCTTTACGACCCATTCCTTATGGATGGAATGCAGGCTGCTTCCAACAGAGTTATTAAAGCCATAACTAACAATCAAAAAATCTGTGTTTACGGAGATTATGATGTTGATGGCACATGCTCGGCTTCATTAATGTATCTTTTTCTAAAAGAACTTGGAGCAGATGTTTTTACTTATATCCCAAACAGATTATCTGAAGGCTACGGCATCTCAATTCAAAGTATTGATTACTTAAAAGAACAAGGTGTAAACCTCATAATTAGTGTCGATTGTGGAATTACTGCAGTTGATGAAGTTGATTATGCAAAATCTCTAAACATTGATACAATTATATGCGACCATCATCAGCCAAAAGATAAACTTCCAGATGCTTATGCAATTTTAGACCCATTAAAACCTGGCGACCCATATCCATTCAAACATCTTTCGGGTGCTGGTGTTGCATTTAAACTTGCAACAGCCATTGGCCATAAAATTGGAAATAAAGATATGGCTTTAAAATATCTGGACCTTGTTGCACTGGCAGGAGCTGCAGATATTGTTCCCCTTGTAGATGAAAACAGAATTCTTGTTAAAGAAGGTTTACAAATTATAAATAATAATCCTCGTCCAGGTATTGCTGCGTTAATAAAATGTTCAAGAATTGAACCGGGCAATTTAACTGCAGGTCAAATTGTATTTACAATTGCACCGCGTGTCAATGCAGTTGGAAGATTGGGCGATGCTAATAGAGCTGTTGAATTATTTACAACAGACGACCCAATTAAAGCAATGGAACTTGCACAAATTCTTGAAGACGAAAATCAAAAACGCCGTTCAATTGACGAAGCAACTTTTTCTCATGCCGTCAATCTTGTTGAATCTTCTATCGACCTGAATAATGAATATGGAATAGTATTGCATGACAACGACTGGCACCCAGGAGTAATTGGAATTGTTGCATCTCGTCTTGTCGAAAAGTTTCATCGTCCAACTATTATGCTTACAACTGTAGATGGAATAGCTAAAGGTTCTGCAAGAAGCATCCCGGGCTTCAATATTTATGAAGCTCTTCAAAGTTGTGAAGATTTATTGCTGCAATTCGGAGGTCACGAAGCTGCCGCTGGTCTTGCAGTTGAAATTGATAAAATCGATATGTTCAGAAAAAGATTTAATGAAATTTTAAGACAATGCATTAATGAAGAAGACATCTCACCTGAAATTCTTATTGATGCTAAAATTTCTTTTTCTGAAATTTCTCCTAAGTTTATAAGAATACTCGACCAATTTGCACCTTTTGGACCTGGAAACATGAGACCAATTTTCTTGAGCGAAAAAGTTTCTTTAACCAATCCTCCAAGAATTGTTGGCAATAATCATTTTGTTACAACTTTCAAACAAAACGGGAACGATAAAGTTTTTGATGCTATTGGATTTAATCTTGGCTATTATGCTGAACATATTGATAAAGATAAAGATTTGGTAGATATTGTATACACAATTGAAACAATTAATAAAGATGGGAAAATTTTTCCTCAATTAAGAATTAAAGATATTCGAGTAAATAATCATTATTAAATAAAAAGAAAATGTAAAAGATATAAAGGAGATATTTTTATGTCGGGACATTCAAAATGGGCAACAATTAAAAGAAAAAAAGCAGCACTTGATGCAAAAAAAGGGAAATTATTCACAAAGTTAATTAAAGAAATTACAATTGCTGCTCGTCAGGGTGGAGGCGACCCAGAAGGCAATCCAAGACTTCGACTTGCAATTGATAACGCCAAAGCTGCTAACATGCCGGCTGAAAATATCGAAAGAGCTATTAAAAAAGCTACAGGTGAACTCGAAGGTGCAACTTACTACGAAGTTATTTATGAAGGCTATGGACCAGGTGGTGTTGCATTAATGGTCGAAGCCGCTACCGACAACAAAAACAGAACCGTAGCAGAAATTCGTCATATCTTTTCAAGAAATGGAGGAAGTCTTGGTGAATCTAATTCGGTTGCATGGATGTTTGAACGAAAGGGCATAATTACTGTTAAACGAGAAGGCAAATCTGAAGATGAAATGCTTGAAATTATTCTCGATGCCGGAGCAGATGATTTACAAACTGAAGAAGAATTTTTCGAAGTAACTACTTCACTTGAATCATTCGACAAAGTAAGAAAAGCTCTTGCCGAAAAAAAATTGAACATCGAAAATGCATCTTTACAATGGGTTGCTAAAAATCATATTTCCGTTAACGGCGAAGATGCAGAAAAATTAATGAAACTCATTGAATCTCTTGAAGACTGTGATGATGTCCAAAATGTTTATTCAAATGCAGATTTTGTTGATATGTAAAAATTTTTTCTAAGTCACATTCATCAAATACTTAAAAAAATTTCATAATGAGAATATTAGGCGTAGATCCCGGAACAATAACAACTGGTTATGGAATAATTGATTTCGACAAAAACGAAATTAGTTACATTGCTTCCGGGACTATCCAGATTCCTACAACAAAAGACTTTGGTCCCCGTCTTGAAAAAATTTATGATGAACTTTATAAAATTATAAAAAAGTATAAACCTACAGAATTTGCACTCGAGACAGCATTTTACGGAAAAAATGTTCAATCAGCATTAAAGATTGGATATGCACGCGGAGTTTCACTTCTTGCTGCGGTTCATAATAAACTTCAAATAAAAGAATACTCGCCGAGAGAAATAAAAAAGTCGATTGTTGGAAAAGGCTCTTCTTCAAAAGAGCAAGTTCAATATATGATTAAAAAAATCTGTTCAATAAAAAAATCTAAAATGAAATTCGATGAAAGTGATGCAATAGCTGTTGCAGTGTGTCATGCTTTCAAAATAAAATCAAACTATAATCATAAAAGAAGCAAAAACTGGAAAGAGTTTATTGAATCAAATCCTGAAAGAGTAATTCAATATTAATTATTATGATTGGTTACATTAGAGGAAAAATAATTTCAAAAAAACCCACCAAAATAATTTTAGATGTAAACGGTGTGGGCTACTTAATCAACATTTCAGTAAATACTTTTGAAAAAATTGTAGATAAAGAAGAAACATCGCTTTACACATTTTTAAGTGTTAAAGAAGATTCACTTGATTTGTATGGATTTTATTCTTTAGCCGAAAAAGAAATGTTTGAGTTATTAATCAGCGTAAGTGGAATTGGTCCCAAAACTGCACAAAGCATTTTATCAGGAATTCAAATTGAAGATTTGAAAGATGCAATTAAATTTGGAAACATCGGTCGATTAACTTCTGCTCCAGGAATTGGAAGAAAAACTGCAGAAAGAATGATTGTCGAATTAAAAGATAAAATTGAAGTTGTTTCTGAAGTCGGCACTGAAATTTCAAAAAGTGTTTCTTCAATTAAGAATGATGCAGTTGCTGCACTTGTAAATCTTGGTTATAATCAAAAGACAGCTGAACGAGCAGTTCGAGCTGTAACAGAAAAATATCCAAACATTTCAATTGAAGATTTAATACGTGAATCTCTTTCAGTATTAAATAACTAAAAATTTATAATCAGTTCAAATCAACTTTGTGGCGGGTTTGTCCATTTCCAATTACGATAAATTTTTTTGTTGTTAATGCTTCAAGACCCATTGGACCATAAGCATGAAGTTTTGAAGTTGAAATTCCAATTTCCGCTCCTAATCCCATTTCGCCTCCATCAGCAAATCGTGATGATGCATTAACCATAACAGATGAGGAATCGACATCCCGCAAAAATCTTTGAGCTGTTTGCAAATTGTTAGTTACAATTACTTCAGTATGATTTGAACCATATTTTTCAATGTGTTCAACTGCTTCTTCATAACTTTCTACAACTTTAACAGAAATAATTAATGCAAGATATTCAGCATAAAAATCTTCTTCGGTTGCAGCTTTAGAATCTGGAAGAATTTTACATGTTAATGGACATCCTCGAATTTCAACTTTCTTTTTCTTAAGAACTTCTTCTGCCAATGGCAAGAAATTTTCTGCAATATCTTTATGAACAAGCATTGTTTCAAGTGCATTGCATACTGCAGGTCGAGAAGTTTTTCCATCTATTAATAATCTAATTGCCATATCAAAATCTGCATCTTTATCAACATAAAGATGGCATACACCTTTGTAATGTTTAATCACAGGAATACGGCTGTTCTCTGCAACAAATCTAATTAATCCTTCGCCGCCGCGAGGAATAATCAAATCAATATATTCATCCAATTTTAGTAATTCTAAAATTGCTTCTCTATCTGTTGTGGGGACAAAAGTTACAATTGAAGAATCGACGCCGCATTTTTCAATTCCTTTATGAAGTGCCTCAACAATTGCAACATTGGAATTAAATGCTTCTGAACCGCCTCTTAGAATTACAGCATTTCCACTTTTAATGCATAATGCTGCTGCGTCTGAAGTTACATTTGGTCTTGCTTCATAAATTATTCCTATTACTCCAAGAGGAATTCTCATCATTCCAACTTGAATTCCATTTGGACGAATTCTAATATTTGATATTTCTCCAACAGGGTCAGGCAATTGAATTATTTCTTTAATTGCATTTGCCATTGAAGTTAATCTCTCAGGTGTTAAAAGAAGACGGTCTAACATTGCATCTGATAATCCTTTCTCCCTGCCATATTGAATATCTTTGCTGTTTGCTTGAAGTATAAAATCTTGATTGGCAATTAATTCATCTGCCATTGATTGAAGAACTTGATTCTTCTGATTTGTATTTAATAGCGAAAGTTTATATGCAGCTGATTTACTTCTTTTTGCTAATTCAATTAAATTATTTTCCATGTTGCACCTCAAATAATTATTCTGATTCGATTAGAACCAATTCATCACGATGAATAATTTCTTCTGTAGTTAAATATCCAAGTATATTTTTTATTTGATTGCTCTTTTTGCCTTGAATTTTTTTCAGGTCATTTGAATTATATTGACTAATTCCTTTTGCAATTAATTTAAAATCATTTCCTTCTTTAAGATAAATTTCAACTGCATCGCCTTGTTTAAATTCACCTTCGATACCAACAATTCCGGAAGGCAGCAACGATGCACCTTTTTTCTGAATGGCTTTTGCAGCACCTGAGTCAACAAAAATTTTTCCACTTGCAGGTAGAGCATAAAGCATCCATAATTTCTTTGCAGCAATTGGATTTGGATTTTTCTTAAAAATTGTCCCTTTAAGTTTTCCATTTAATAAATAGTCAAACACTTCGCTTTTTGTTGCATTGATTATAATTGTATCAATTCCAAGAACTGTAGCTTTTTGTGCTGCTTCAAGTTTAGTTTTCATTCCACCTGTAGAAATATTACTTTTTGAACCTTCTGCAAGTTGATAGATTGAAGAATCAATTTTTTCTACTACTGGAATTAATTTAGCATTTTTATTTTTCTTTGGGTCAGAATCATATAAGCCGTCAATATCAGTGCATATAATAAGCAAATCTGCTTCTGCTAGCATTGCTACATAAGCTGCAAGGTTATCATTGTCGCCAACTTTTAATTCTTCTGTAGCAACGGTATCATTTTCATTAACAATCGGAAGAGTTCCAAGTTCAAGCAACTTTTTTAATGTATTTTTTGCATTAACAAATCTTTTTCTGTTATGGATATCGTCGTATGTCAACAAAATTTGAGAGCATGGGAAATCGAAGAATCGGCTCCAACTTTGCATAAGAAGAGTTTGACCAATTGCAGCAAGAGCCTGTTTTTCAGGGATTGAGCGATTGTTCTTTTTCAATAATTGCGGTTGAGTTGATAATCCAGCGGCAACAGCACCAGAAGAAACAAGAATTATTTCTTTTCCTTGATTAATACATTTTGTAATAAAAGCTGCAATTGGCAAAGTATATTTTGAACTGCACTTAACTCCACCTGGTGCAATTAATCCACTTCCAACTTTGATTACCGCTCGTTTCCAATTAGATAAAGTTATGTATTCCATCTTTGAAAAAAGTTTATAAAGTTTTTTAAAGATAATTAATTTGAAGAGTTAAAAAAATTTTCGAATCCGACAAAATTAAAAATTTCTATAACTGAGCCACCATTCATCTCTATACATAGGTTTTCTGCTTTTCTTCTTAAAAATATGAACAGCAATCGCACCAAAAATAAATCCGCCTATATGAGCCCACCATGCAACTCCGCCTGTTGCACTGCTTTCAATTGATAGTGCAAGTGTTCCCTGAAACAATTGCATAATAAACCAGAAACCAAGCACAAATAATGCTGGCAGCTGAATTATATCGAAGAATATAAAAATTGGGAAAAGAACAACAACTTTTGCATTAGGATACAAAAACATATATGCACCAAGCACTCCAGCTATTGCGCCACTTGCCCCAATTGTTGGAATAGAAGACTCTGGATTCATCACAATATGAGAAAAACTTGCTGCAAGTCCACAAAGTATGTAAAAAATGAAATATCTAAAGTGTCCCATTCTATCTTCAACATTATCACCAAAAATCCAGAGATAGAGCATATTTCCAAAAAGATGAAGCCAGCCGCCATGCAAAAACATTGATGTAAACAATGGCAGTATTCGATTATAATCAGAAAAATAAATTACCTCGCCAGTATATAATTGCATTCCTTGATAAAAATATTTTACTGGAATAACACCAAACTGCTCAATAAATCCTTGCAAATCTGAACCCAGCATAAGTTCAAAAATGAATGCAATGATATTAATAACTATCAAAGTTATATTGACGATTGGAAAAGATTTAGATGGAACATCATCTTTTAATGGAATCAAATTTTTTCCTCACACATTTTATTTTCTTTTTTAAGATAAAAAAACTAAATGATAAATGTGATTATAAAAATTTTGTTTCATAACTTGCAGATGAAAATGATAATTCAACAACACTTTTTTTATTGAACTAATTTAGTTGACATTAAGTTTATAAAGAAAAAAATATGAACAGATTAGCAAAAGAAAATTCACCTTATCTGCTGCAGCATGCAAATAATCCTGTTGATTGGTTTCCCTGGTGCGAAGAAGCATTTGAAAAAGCAAAAAGAGAAGACAAACCAATTTTTCTTTCAATTGGATATTCTACTTGTCACTGGTGTCATGTAATGGCTCACGAATCTTTTGAAGATGAAAGAGTTGCAGAAATTTTAAATAAAAATTTTGTTTCAATAAAAGTTGACAGAGAAGAAAGACCTGATATAGATAACATATATATGCTTGTATGTCAAATTATAACAGGAAGAGGAGGCTGGCCTCTTTCAATTTTTATGACTGCCGACAAAAAACCATTTTATGCAGGAACTTATTTCCCAAAATATTCTTATGCAGGTAGAATTGGTTTTATTGATTTATTAAATCACATCATCGAACTCTGGAAAACAAGAAAAGATGAACTGCTAAGAAGCACTGATGAAATTACAAGATATTTAGAATTACAATTCAAATCATCAGAGGAAGAAAATTTACATCCTGATATTTTGAAAAGAACTTTTACTTCACTTAAAAATAATTTTGATGAAATTAATGGTGGATTTGGAACAGCACCAAAATTCCCTTCGCCACACAATTTAATTTTTCTGTTTAATTATTATCAAAATTACAATGATGAAGATGCCTTAAAAATGGCATTAAAAACACTCGAACAAATGCGTATAGGCGGAATTTTTGACCAGCTCGGTTATGGATTTCATAGATATTCAACAGATGAAAAGTGGCTTCTTCCTCATTTCGAAAAAATGCTTTACGACCAATCATTATTACTCGAAACTTATTCGATTGCATATAAAATTACACAGGATGAATTTTACAAAAATGTTGCTTATGAAATTTATTCTTACTTGAACAATGAAATGCTTTCATCAGAAGGTGCTTTCTTTTCTGCTCAGGATGCAGATAGCGAAGGCGAAGAAGGAAAGTTTTATTTATGGACTACAAATGAGATAAAAGAAATTTTGCCACATAAACTTGAAATCATAAAACAAATATTTAATCTTTCAGATGAGGGAAATTTTCTTAATGAAGCAACAAGAAAATTAACAGGCAAAAATATTCTGCATCTTTCAGACAGATTAAACAACGTTCTCAAAAAATTAAACATTGATTTTGAAGAATATGAAAAAATAAGAAGAATGCTTCTAAATCACAGAAGCAAAAGGATTCCTCCATTAAAAGATGACAAAATACTAACTGATTGGAATAGTCTTTTAATCTCATCACTCATAAAATCATATATCATATTTAATGACGAAACTTTTTTAGAATCTGCAATCAAGTGTTATGAATTTATAATAAATAATTTATTTGATGGGGAAAAATTATCCCATGCATACAAAAATGGAAATAAACTTGCAGAAGGTTTTCTTGATGACTATGCATTTTTAATTAGAGCTTCGTTAGACCTTTATAAAGCAACACTTAATGAAAAATATTTAATTAATTCGCTTAAGCTTAATTCTATTCTTGATGAAGAATTCTTTGACAAAGAAAATGGCGGGTACTTTTTTACCTCTTCAAATAATGATAATATTATCCGCACAAAAATACTTTATGATGGAGCTATTCCATCTGGAAATTCTGTTCAGCTTTCAAATTTAATCAGATTATTTCATTTAACCGGTGATGCTCATTTTTCAGAATTAATAAACAAACAATTAAAAGCATTTTCACATCAAGTAAATAATGCATCATTTGGTTATACATATTTTTTGAATTCATATTTGCTACTTCATCAAGAAAGCAAAGAACTTTTAGTTATAACTCAAAAAAGTCTGGATAAAGAATATATTCACAAATTAGCTGAATATGAAAATTTATATACAATTCTTATTACTCCAGAAAATAAAGAGGCATTAAATAAAATCGCATCATGGATAAAAAACTACGAAGCAGTAAATAACAAAACAACTTTTTATTTATGTAAAAACTACTCATGCAATCTTCCTGTAAATAATATTGATGATGTATTAAAAAACATTTAATAATAATTATGCATTTTTATTCATAATTATAAAAAATTTCTTTGGGCTATTGAATCTATTAAATATGATTCTTATAATCACAAGTGAATTTTCGGTTTTTAACAAATTGAGCAGATTAGAAAGAAAATATTATCATTTACCCTCGATCATTAAAACTCTGTTTAACACAGAGCTTTCCATTACAACGTATACGTTAACGACGACGCGTTAATACGAACGCGCTTCCCTTAAATATCTTTTCCTTAAATAAAAATTAAAAAGGTGTAAAGCACAAATGAGAATATTAAAATTTGGTGGTTCAAGTGTAGGAAATGCAGAAAGAATTAATAATGTTATTGAAATTCTTCAAAAATATTATATTTCAAAAAAAATAAAATTTTCTGTAGTCTTTTCTGCATTTCAAGGAGTAACAGATAAACTTATTGAAATTGGAAATCTTGCTCATAATAGAAATTCTGAATATTCAACTGAATTAAATGCATTAATTGAGCATCATAATAAAATTGCTGCTCAACTAAATCAAAAAGAAAACACTAAACAATTAATTAAAAAATTAGAAAAACTTTTCAATGAATTAAAAGAAGTTGTTGATGGTGTTTATCTTGTAAAAGAATTAACACAAAGAACACTCGATTATATCGTAAGCTTTGGCGAAAAACTTTCCTGCACAATTATTGGCGAGACAATGATTAACCGCGGAATAGATTGTGAAATTTTATTTGCAGATAAACTAATTAAAACAGATGATAATTTTGGTTCTGCCCGTGTAGATTTCAAAACAACAAATAAAAATATTGTCAACTATTTTAGAAATCACAAAAAACTTCAGATTATTACTGGATTTATTTCTTCAACATCAAAGAATGAAATTACAACATTGGGACGAGGCGGTTCTGACTACACAGCATCGATTTTTGGTGCTGCATTAAATGCAGAGTTAATCGAAATATGGACAGATGTAGATGGCATTTTAACAGCAGACCCTCGCAAAGTTAAAAATGCATTCCCCCTCGAATCAGTTACTTATGAAGAAGCAATGGAATTATCTCACTTTGGAGCTAAAGTGATTTATCCTCCGACAATGCTTCCTGCACTTCATAAAAAAATTAAAATAGTTATCAAAAACACATTTAATCCAGAATTTCCTGGAACAATGATTGTCGAAAAAGAAAAATCTCCAAAATTTACTATCAAAGGAATCTCTTCAATTGATGAGATTGCTCTTGTTCAGGTTCAGGGCGGTGGAATGATTGGTGTAAGCGGTATCGCTGCAAGATTATTTGGTGCTCTTGCAAGACATAATATAAATATCATTCTTATATCTCAAGCATCATCGGAACACAGCATCTGTTTTGCAGTTTTGCCAAAACATGGAGACATTGCAAAAAAAATTATTGAAGAAGAATTCCGAATTGAAATTATGGATGGCAAAATTGGCAAAGTTGAAGTAGAAAAAAATTTATCGATAATTGCTGTTGTTGGTGAAAATATGCGTCACACTCCAGGTATTGCAGGTAAAGTATTTGGTTCACTCGGGAATAATAAAATCAATATTATTGCAATTGCCCAAGGTTCATCAGAATTAAATATTTCTCTTGTCATAAGCAAAAATAATTTAACAGATGCATTAAATATTTTACACAAAGCTTTATTGAAATAAAGAGGTAAATTATATGAATACACAAAAAATACCAGTTGGAATTTTAGGAGCTACTGGAAGTGTTGGACAAAGATTTCTCGAACTGCTTTCAAATCATCCATGGTTCGAAGTTGTTGAACTTGCAGCTTCAGATAAATCTGCAGGAAAAAAATATTCAGAAGCAACAAACTGGATTATGCAATCTCCTCTTCCAGAAAAATTTGCAAACATGATAGTAAAAAAATGTGAACCAAATTTTGATGCAAAAATTATTTTTTCGGGACTCGATGCATCTGTAGCTGGTGAAATTGAAACTGCATTTGCAGAAGCCGGTTATTATGTAATTTCAAATGCAAGAAATCACAGATTTGATGATGATGTTCCTTTGATGATTCCAGAAGTAAATCCAGATCATCTTGAATTACTAAAATCACAAAAATATAAAGGTGGAATTATAACTAATCCAAACTGCTCAACAATTGGCTTGGCATTAGCATTAAAACCGCTTCATGACAATTTTGGAATTGAAGTTGTAAATGTAGTTACTATGCAGGCTGTCTCCGGTGCTGGTTATCCTGGACTTCCGAGCATGGACATTATTGATAATGTAATTCCATTTATAAGCGGCGAAGAAAAGAAAATGGAAACAGAACCACTCAAAATTCTGGGAAAGTTCAACTCAAATAAAATTGAATTTGCTGATTTTAAAATTAGTGCACAATGCAATCGTGTTGCAGTAATTGATGGGCACACAGAATGTGTTCAGGTAAAATTGAAAACTAAGACTACAGTTGAAGAAATCATTAAAGTATGGAAGGAATTTAAATCTGTTCCACAAGAACTTGGTTTGCCTTCAGCACCAGAAAATCCAATTGTATATTTTTACGAAGAAAAGTATCCTCAACCAAAAATTCACAGAAATGTTGAAAAAGGAATGGCAACTTCTATTGGCAGACTAAGAGAATGTCCAATATTCGATTTTAAATTTGTGATATTATCTCACAATACAATACGCGGTGCAGCAGGCGGCACAATTTTAATTGCAGAATTAATGAAAGCAAAAGGATATATCCAATGAGTTCAAAAAGCATAAGAGTATTTGCACCTGCATCTGTTTCCAATGTCGGTCCCGGCTTCGATATGATGGGCTTTGCTCTTCATGAACCCGGCGACGAAATCATTATCAAAAAAAATAATTCAAAAGAATTAAGAATCATCAACATTGAAGGAGATAATGGAAATCTTCCTGTTGATGTAGATAAAAATACAACAACAGTTGCAATAAAATCTCTTCTTGAAAAATATGATTTAAATGTAGGACTTGATGTTTCAATCCATAAAAAAATGGGAATTGGAAGCGGGCTTGGTTCAAGTGCAGCAAGTGCAGTTGCCGGTGTCTTTGCTGTTAATGAACTTCTTGATTTAAAACTTCCTAAGCTCGATTTGCTTGTTCATGCAATGGCTGGCGAATTTGTTGCAAGCGGAAGTATTCATGCAGATAATGTTGCACCATGTTTATTCGGTGGATTTGTTTTAATAAGAAGTTACAACCCTCTCGACATTATTCAAATTGATTATCCAAAAAATTTATACTGCAGCATTGTTTACCCAGATATTGTAATTAAAACAAAAGAAGCAAGAAAAATTCTAAGTAAAACTGTAAAATTAAAAACAGCAATTGCTCAAGCTGGAAATGCTTCCGGTTTAATTATTGGATTAATGACCAAAAATTTTGATTTAATTAGTCGTTCAATTATTGATTTAATTGCAGAACCAAAACGAGCAAAATTAATTCCCTGTTACAACAGAGTCAGAAAAGCAGCTCTTGATAACGGAGCATTAAATTGCAACATAACCGGCTCTGGTCCATCGATGTTTGCTTTTTCAACTTCTGCTAAAGATGCAGAAAGAATTGCCAATGCAATGTTAAAAGCAGTTAACCAAACCGGATTAAAAGGAAAAAAATATGTTTCAAAAATTAATGGGAAAGGACCAATAGTTTTAGAATGAAATACTACAGCACAAACAACAAAAATCTCATTGTAAATTTTGAAACTGCTGTAATGCAGGGACTTGCAGAAGACGGCGGTTTATTCATGCCAGCAGAATTTCCTCAAATGGAAAAAGATTTTATTGATTCACTCGAAAAATATTCTTTTCAGGAAATTGCATTTCGTATTGCAAAAAAATTTATTGAAGATGAAATTCCAGAGAGCAGTCTGCACGATATCATATCAAACTCAATTACATTTCCGGCTCCATTAGTTTCAATCGGAAAAAATCTTTATGTGTTGGAACTATTTCATGGACCAACACTTGCATTCAAAGATTTTGGGGCAAGATTTATGGCAAAGACTATGGGCTATTTTGTTGCAAAGAGAAATACAAATCTAAATATACTTGTAGCTACATCTGGCGACACAGGAAGTGCAGTTGCTCATGGCTTTTATGACACATCAGGCATTAATGTTTTTATTTTATATCCGAAAGGAAAAGTAAGTTTAATTCAAGAAAAACAATTAACAACACTCGATAAAAATATTACAGCATTGGAAATAGATGGAACATTTGATGATTGTCAAAGATTAGTCAAAACAGCATTTGTTGATAAAGAACTGAATAAAAAATTGAATCTGACTTCGGCAAATTCAATAAATATTGCACGATTACTACCACAAGCATTTTATTATTTCGAAGCTTACAAACAAATTTTAGATAAAAAAATTCATTCAATATTTTCTGTACCTTCAGGAAATCTTGGAAATTTAACTGCCGGTTTAATTGCAAAAAAAATTGGTTTGCCAATATCAAAATTTATTGGTGCAGTAAACAGCAATAGTGTATTTGCAGAATTCTTAAGAACAGGAACATTTAATCCTCGCCCTTCAATTCAAACACTATCAAATGCAATGGATGTTGGAAATCCAAGCAACTTAATTAGAATTCGTGAAATTTATTCCAATATTTTGAAAGACATGCAGAATGATATTCATTCAGAATCTTACGATGATATTCAAACACGAAAAGGAATTAAAGAAGTTTATGAAAATTATAAATACATTATTGACCCGCATGGTTCGGTTGGATATTTAGCACTAAGAGATTACATAAAATTCAATCAGCAGTTTAACGGTGTAATTCTTGAAACAGCTCATCCAGCAAAGTTCAAAGATGTAATTGAAGAAGAATTAAAAATAGAAGTAGAAATTCCGGAAAGATTAGCAGTTTGCTTGAAAAAGGAAAAGAGAACAGTGGAACTAAGTTCGCAATATGAAGATTTGAAAGATTATTTGATGAAATTAGTGTAAGAATTTATTTTCTAATTATTTCTTTCAGTAAATCCCTCTCCAGCAGCTCTTCAAACGATGCATTTATAAATTTTGCATCTTTTGATATTGACTTGTAACTAAGCTCAAGTGATTCTTTCTTTTTCGGATTTATTACTGTTACTTCAGTTCCTGCTTGAATATGTTTCTTAAATAATGCAATTATATGTAAATCAGCATCAGACATTGAATATCCAATAAAAATTATTTTTCTTGTCGAGCGAATCTCTCGCGATGCTTCTACAAGTAACTGTGAAATCACAGGATGATGCAGTCTCTTCAAATAAGATGGCGGCATTATCAATGTTTCAAACTCTGTTTCATCAATCGGACATTTAAATTCATATTCCTCTTTGTCGGGATAAGTATAACCAAGAAATTTTCCTCTGTTCAAATCTATTTTTCTATCCCAAGGAGTAAGCAAAGTTAGATTGCAGCAGTTGCAGTATTTCCAGTTCAAGCTACCATGAAGTTTTATAATTTTAATTGGAACTGGAGAAACATTCTCTTCAACCAGAACAGGTTCACGAGGATTAATCCAAAAATTGTAATTTGTTAATTGCGGTATCTTTTCATAATTCATTAATGGAATGCAATAATCAAGATAAAAATTTTGTTTGAATAAAAATTCAAACGACTGTTCAAGCAATGTATCATAATTTAATGTGATGATTGATGAATTAGGAACATTTTCGGCGAGTGTTTTCCAGAAGAGATGATAGTAGTGACTGTTTTTATCTGTATTCAAATTAACAATGTAATGAACAAGTTTAATTAAATATTCTTTAATATCTCTCAATACTGAATTTGTGTATTTCGAATTCAGACTTTCATTATGCTGAATAAAATAATCAATAAAACCAAAAACTGCTTCAAGACGAGGATAAAGATTCAATTCTCTGTTAAACTCAAAATTATCGTTAATAAATTCGATAACAATTTTTCCAATTGCAGAATTTTTTATTTCTTCATTTTCATTTGATAAAATTTGAGGAAGAATATCTCTTTGAAGTGGAACTCCATCGGGATGCGAAGCACCTGCGCCAAGCACAAAAATCAAATCACGATGCTGTGGATATTTTATAAACTTTTCAATTTTATTCATAAACTCAAACTGAGAATATCAGCCAAATCTGCGCAATCTGCGTGCTTTTTAATTAAAAAAGGAAAATCATTTATTGATTTCAAAAAGTATCAGCTTTTTTCCTTTTTCGTTTCTTGAATTTGTTGGCTTATAGGCAAGTTCAAAAATTGTAGACTTCTTGATATAAGCTTTATACTTTAGTTCTGCAGCACTAAATTCATCATTCAAATCGCCGCCTTTGATTGATGCAATAAAAGATTTTTCTTTTAACAATGGCAATGCATAACTAAAAAGAATTAACAATGGAACTGTTGCACGACTAATAACAAGATCAAACGACTGTGAATATTTTTGTCTGAATTCTTCACTTTCTACTCTGCAATTTTCAGCTGTTAAATTATTTAATTTAAGTTTAGAAATGAATTCTTTTACTGCATCAATTTTTTTTGCAGTTGAATCTACAAGAACACCTTTAAGTTGTGGACGAGTTATTGCAAGAGGAATTCCAGGGAATCCGCCGCCAGTTCCAATGTCTACAAAATTATTAATTTTTTGAGGAAGAAATTCAGAAACATAAGATGAGATAAACACATGATTTTCGATTATCTTTTGAACATCTTTGCGGGAAATTAAATTAACTTTAGAATTTTTTTGAGCCACAAGAACAGCAAAATTTGCAAGGCGCTCGAGCTGATACTCATCTGGGTTTATATTGTTTTCCCAGAAGAGCATTTTCAACTCACGAAGATACTGCTCGTATGAATTCAAAGAAAAACCTCAAAATTAACTCTTCAAATATACTAATAAAACTGAAATATCTGAAGGTGTTACGCCAGAAATTCTTGAAGCCTGACCAATTGACCTTGGCTTTACCTTACTCAACTTTTCCCTGCCCTCTGCTGATATTGCTTTCAAATTAGAATAGTCAAAATTTAATGGGATTAATACGTTCTCTAATTTTTCCATTTTTTCTATTAATTCCATTTGTCTCTGAATATAACCTTCATACTTAAATTCAATTTCAATTTGTTCTAAGGCTTTCAAATCTTTAATTAAACTTTCATACTCTCTATTTTTATTTTTTATTATTTCTAGTAAGTCTTTTAGACTAACTTCAGGTCTTTTGACAAGCTTATCAATTGTTTCTGCATTATCAATTGGTGCAGTATTTAATTGAATTAAATACGGATTAATTTCTGAAGGAAGAAGTTTTGTTTTGCTCAAAAGTTCTTTTGATTTTGTAATCAATATCTCTCGTTCTTTCAATTCATCATAAAGTTCTTTTGGAATTAAACCAAATTCATAACCATATTTCATTAATCTTCTATCTGCATTATCCTGTCTTAAAATCAATCTATGTTCAGCACGAGATGTAAACATTCGATATGGTTCATCGGTTGACTTATCAACAAGGTCATCAATTAAAACACCAATGTAAGCTTCACTTCTTTTAAGAACAAATTCCGGTCGTTTTTGAATTTTTAATGCAGCATTAATTCCTGCAACAATACCTTGAGCTGCAGCTTCTTCATATCCTGAAGTTCCATTAATCTGTCCGGCAAAGTAGAGTCCCTCAACAAGTTTGGTTTCAAGAGTTAAATCTACTTGATGAGGAGGAAAGAAATCATATTCGACTGCATAACCGGGACGAGCCATTTCAACATTTTCGAGACCTTTAATTTTTCTCAAAGCTTCAAATTGAATATCTTCTGGAAGAGAAGTTGAGAATCCATTAATATAAATCAAATCGGAATCCAGACCTTCTGGCTCAAGGAAAAGCTGATGTCTTTCTTTATCTGAAAATCGATAAATTTTATCTTCAATAGATGGACAATATCTTGGACCTCTTCCTTTAATTTTTCCTGTAAATAGTGGTGACCTGTCAAATCCTTTTTCTAAAATTTTATGAACTGTTTTATCCGTATAAGTTATATAGCAGCTTAATTGAGGAAGATATGGAAATTCTTCTTTAGGAGTTCTAAGAGAAAATGGCTGAGGTGGATTATCTCCTTTTTGTTCTTCAAGAATATCCCAATTTATTGTATCTTTTTTCAATCTTGGTGGAGTACCGGTTTTAAGTCTTCCTGCTTCAAATCCTAATTTAACAAGTGATTCTGTTAAACCTACTGCAGGTGGTTCACCATATCTTCCGCCTTGAAATGACCTCAAACCAGTATGCATTAAACCATTCAAAAAAGTGCCTGTAGAAATTATAAGTGCTTTACATTTAAATTCCTGACCTTTTTGAGTTTTAACTCCTACAATTTTTTTATCTTCAACAATAACTTCTGTTACAGAATCTTCAATTATATCAAGATTTGGGACAGAAAGAACAATTTTTAATGCTTCTACAGAATAAAGTTTTCTATCATTTTGACTTCTGCCTGCCCAAACTGCGGGACCTTTAGATTTATTCAAAGTTCTAAATTGAATTCCAGACCTATCGGCAATCATGCCAATCATTCCGCCAAGTGCATCAATTTCATGAACAAGGTGACCTTTTGCACTTCCCCCGACTGCAGGATTGCATGACATTCTGCCCATTGCATTTTTATCCATTGTAATCATAGCAACAGAGCAGCCCATTCTTGCTGGAGCAGTTGCTGCTTCTATACCTGCATGACCACCACCAACTACAATTACATCGTATTCCTTCATATTAATCCTTTCTGTTTCACGTGAAAAATTTTAATCGATATTGGAAAAATTTTTAAGGTTTCACGTGAAACTGATTTATTTCCCAATGCAAAATTTTGAAAATATATTATTTAATATATCGTCCGTTGTAACTTTGCCTATAATTTCACTTAAAGCATTTTCAGCATTTCTTAAATCAACAGCAATAAATTCTCCTGTTAACTTTTCTAAGATTGAATTTTTTGCATTTATTAGATGCTCTTTTGCTTTTTTGAGTGCATTATAATGTCTTATGTTAGATACAATCGCTGTTTTTTCTGTGTAGACATTTGTTCCAATTGCTTTTTCTTTTAATTTATGAAATAAATTTTCGATTCCTTCCCCTGTTTTTGCAGAAATCCCAACATCAAATCTATTATCATTAATCTTCTTCAAATCTATTTTGTTTACCACCTTTAATATTTTGTCTTCCTTATTTAATGATAAAATTTCTTCAAAAAGTTCATTATCAAATCCTGTTTCTACATCATTCAAAAATAAAACTATATCTGCATCTTTCACCACATTTCGGCTTCTTAAAACTCCTTCTTTTTCAATCGCATCTTCAGTCATTCTAATGCCTGCAGTGTCATGAAGTCTAAATAATATTCCATCAATTGTTAATTCTTCTCGAATTACATCTCGTGTTGTTCCAGGAATTTCACTTACAATTGCTCTTGCTTCTTTAAGCAAATAATTCAATAGTGATGATTTACCTACATTTGGTTTTCCAACCAATGCAACATTAACCCCATCTCTTATTACTCTTCCAAAGGAAAATGTGCTCAATAAGTTATCTATTTCATTTTCTATTTCATTAATATTCTTCAAAATTTGTTCTACCGGCAAAAGTTCAATATCTTCTTCAGCAAAATCAAGTTCTAATTCAATCAAAGAAGATGTATTAATTAGTTTTTCTCTCAATGAATCGACTTTTTTTGAAAGAATGCCATCAAGTTGATTTCTTGCACCACGTAGCGATGCTTCTGTTCTTGAATTAATTACATCTGCAACTGCTTCTGCTTGAGCAAGGTCCATTTTACCATTTAGAAAAGCTCGTTTAGTAAATTCACCTGGCTCTGCTAATCTGATATCTTGTTCAACAAGCAAAGAAATTATTTTTTCTACAATTAATTGACTTCCATGCGTGCTAATTTCAACTGAGTCTTCTCCAGTATATGAATTAGGAGCTCGAAAAACTGAAATTAAAACATCATCTATTATTTCATTATTCGAATCAATTATTTTACCATAATGAATTGTGTGCGTTGGACTTTCTGTAATTTTTCTTTTGCCTTGAAATATTTTATCTACTTTAGCAAAAGTTTCCGGTCCGCTTACTCTTATAACAGATATTGCACCAATTCCTGGAGGAGTAGCAAGTGCAACTATTGTATCTTCGTTTTGTGATAGTATTTGTGACATAAAAATTCTTTCAAATTGAAATGCAAAATTAAAATAAAAGAAAAGCAGTAACAAGGTAATTGAAAAGAATCAGTATTAAGATTTATTATATTACGAGTTAGTAATGTTTTGATTAGTATTTTTTTATTTATTATGAAACTTTATTAAATTAATTTTGTATGAGCGAAAAAAATAGGTGAGAAATTATGGCATTTAATTTTAACAAATTTACAGTAAAAGCTCAGGAAACAATTCAGGAAGCTGTTGAAATTGCACAGAATTACAACAACCAGATTGTTGAACCTGAACATATTCTTGCGGCGTTGCTTCAGGATTCAAATGGTGTTGCTGTTTCTACAATACAAAAAGCTGGTGGAAATGTTAATTTAATAAAAATAAAAGTTGGTGAACTGCTTGAAAGACTGCCTAAGGTTACAGGCGCTGGTCTTGGAAGTCAACAGCTTTCTATGCATTCAGCAAGATTATTTGATAAAGCTTTCGAAGAAGCTAAAGCTCTTAAAGATGAATATGTTTCAACAGAACATATTTTACTTGCTTTAAGTGAAGATGATGGAGTTACTGGAAAACTGCTTCGAGAAAATGGCATAAACAAAAATGTATTACTTGCAGCATTAAAAGATATTCGAGGCACACAAAGAGTTACATCACAAAATCCAGAAGATACATATCAAGCATTAAAAAAATATGGAAGAGATTTAAATGAACTTGCTCGTTCCAACAAACTTGATCCAGTCATTGGAAGAGATGAAGAAATCCGAAGAGTTCTTCAAGTTCTTTCAAGAAGAACAAAAAATAATCCTGTTTTGATTGGTGAACCTGGCGTTGGTAAAACTGCAATAGCAGAAGGAATTGCTCATAGAATTGTTGCTGGAGATGTTCCTGAAACATTAAAGACAAAAAGAATTGTTGCACTTGATATGGGGGCTTTGGTTGCTGGTACTCAATATCGGGGTCAATTTGAAGAGAGAGTAAAAGCAGTTGTAAAAGAAGTTCAGGAATCGAATGGTGAAATAATTTTATTCATTGACGAGCTTCATCTTCTTGTTGGTGCAGGCAGAGCTGAAGGTTCAATGGATGCAGCTAACATTTTGAAACCAGCTCTTGCACGCGGAGAACTTCATGCAATTGGTGCAACAACACTCGATGAATACCGCAAATACATTGAAAAAGATGCTGCACTCGAAAGAAGATTTCAACCTGTTTATGTTGCAGAACCAAACGAAGAAGATTCAATTTCGATTTTACGCGGATTAAAAGAACGATACGAAGTTCACCATGGTGTTCGAATTACAGACGGTGCTATAGTTGCAGCAGTTCAGCTTTCCAATCGATACATTACAGACAGATTTTTACCTGATAAAGCAATCGACCTGATTGACGAAGCTGCATCAAAATTAAGAATTGAAATTGATTCAATGCCCGAAGAACTTGATGCAATTGAAAGAAAAGTAAAACAATTAGAAATTGAACGCGAAGCTCTTAAGCGAGAAAAAGATTCTGATTCTGCTTCGAGACTTGAAGAACTGCAAAAAGAATTAAGTGAACTCGAAGAAGAAAGAAACAGATTAAGAAGTCACTGGCTGCTTGAAAAAGAAAAGATTCAAAAAATTCGTTCAATGAAAAGTGAAATCGAAAAAGCTAAAGCTGAAGCCGATAGATATGAAAGAGAAGGAGACCTTGGCAAAGTTGCAGAACTTCGTTATGGAGTAATTAATGAACTTGAAAGAAAACTTAAAAAAGAAACTGAAGAACTTGCCGAGATTCAAAAACAAAATAAAATGTTGAAGGAAGAAGTGGATGCCGAAGATGTTGCAGAGGTAGTTGCTAAATGGACAGGAATTCCAGTAAGCAGAATGCTTGAAAGTGAAAGAACAAAATTATTGCGTCTCGAAGAAGAACTTCATAAACGAGTTGTAGGTCAAGATGATGCTGTTGCAGCTGTTGCTAATGCAATTAGAAGGTCGCGTGCTGGACTTCAAGATACTAATCGTCCAATTGGTTCATTTATCTTTATTGGAACAACTGGTGTTGGTAAAACAGAACTTGCACGTGCATTAGCTGAATTTTTGTTCAATGATGAACGTGCAATGGTCAGAATTGACATGAGTGAATATATGGAAAAATTCTCTGTATCTCGTTTAATTGGCGCTCCCCCAGGTTATGTCGGCTATGAAGAAGGAGGTCAATTAACAGAAGCTGTTCGCCGCAGACCTTACTCGGTTGTTCTGCTTGATGAAATTGAAAAAGCTCATCCTGATGTATTTAATATTCTGCTTCAAGTTTTGGATGACGGCAGATTAACTGATAATAAAGGTAGAACTGTTGATTTCAAAAATACAATTATTATAATGACTTCAAATCTTGGTTCTCATTTAATACAAGAAAAACTAAGTGTGATAGACGAAAATAATTTTGAATATGTAATGGGAGAATTAAGAATTGCTTTGACTGAATTATTACGGCAGACAATCAGACCAGAGTTCTTAAATCGTATTGATGAAATTGTTCTTTTCAAACCATTACTGAAAAATGAGATTAAACAAATTATCGACATACAATTACAAAAAGTTGGCAACATGCTTGCTGAAAAAGGTTTATCCCTTGAAGTTGAAGAAGATGTAAAAGATTTCTTGATGGAACATGGTTATGATGTAACTTATGGTGCTCGACCATTGAAGCGAACCATTCAGAAATATTTAATCAATCCACTTGCTACTGAATTGCTAATGAATAAATACGAAGCAGGAGATACTGTTGTTGTTCGTTATCCAGGTGCTGGAAAATTAGTGTTTGAGAAAAAATAATATTTAATAAATTATTAACAAAGAATTATTAATAAATGAAATACTATAATAAATTATTAATAATAGTATTTATCTTTAATGGAATTTCATTTGGGCAGGTAATATTAGATTCATTAGCAATCAATACTGAATTTTATGGGGTTATAAATAAAACTTCTGTAGAATTATATTTTTACAATCCTACTGAAAAAGACAGTTTAGAAGCAATTTTTAGTTTTAATACAAATAAATGTTCTTTTGTTGAAAATTTATATCTTGATATAGATAATAAATTGACAAAAGCAAGATCATTTCAAAAAACTATTGGTTGGAATTTATACAGAAAAATAGTAGGAAAAAAACTTGACCCAGCATATTTAACAACAACTTTCCCAGGTTATTTCATATTAAGAATATTTCCTGTAAACAAGCATCAATTTAGGAAAGTTGTAATTGTATATTATACTATTTTAGAAAGGAACAATAATTCCAACATAAATAATAGTTTTACCGATTTGAACTGGTATTTTAGACCCCATAAGACTGCTAATAAGAAAATTATAAATATTTTTTCACTACAACCTAAGAATGTGTCAATTAATTACTCTCAAATAAACAACGGTCTAAAACCAATTATAAGACTACACAAAAACTTAATAGAACATAGAATTAATAATACTACTGTAGATAATTATTTAATCACATTTAACTTTGATAAATGTAGTTCCTATACAAAATATTATAACAAATCAGTTTATTATTTTTCTAATAATATACCAGTAAATGAATATAACTATCCATTAGAAGGTTATTCTTCACTAACCAATACATCTCCATCAAATTTTATTAAATATCTTATCATAAACAGTTCTAGATTAAAAGATACAATTTATTATGATAATTATTATTCTGAACATAATTCTTTCCTTACAGACATGCTAAACTATCTTTCTAAGAAAAAATTAATCAACATAAAATTATTAGATAATAAAACATATAATAAAACTAACTACTTATGGAAAATAAATGATAGTATAATGTTTACAGGGGACATAAAATTTCATTTTACGAAACCTAAAAGATATATTAGCATTTTTTGCCCATTTGCAAATAAAATTAAAGAATATTGTAAAATCATCAATAGTAATACTTCTTCACAGTTAAAATCAGGTTTTTTAACTTATGAATTATCCAAAGTAGTTTTAGAAAATGAAAAATCTTATAAAAAAATAATTGATTCTTTAATTTATAGATATGATTATATTTATTATAATAAATACTTAGATGAACCCGTTTCTTTTTATATAGGTATCGATAAATTGCCCAATATAAAGAGTTTTGAAAAAGTAAATGCACAACTTATCTATCCAAATATTGATGAAGAAATAAAACCTCACAAATTATATATCAGGGTCATGGTTAATAACTTGGGTGAGCCAATTTTTACAGAACCAGTAAAATGGGAGAACGATATTATTGCACAGGGTTGTCAATTTGTTTTAAGTTTAGCTTCATATGAGCCTGGTTTTCATAATGGATTTAATATTACATGCCCATTAATAATCCCTCTTGTAATACGTGCAGATTCTATAAATATTTACAAGAATAAAAACTGGTCTAAATCATACATTATTAATAAGAAAAATTTCTGGACCAAATTGCTTAATAATTCATTGTTTATTTCTGAGGAGAATTTCGATATTAATAAAGCATATATTATTAAATTTAAAACCGAAGAGTTCTTTGAATTACTCTATAAAAATCCTGATGTTATTGAAATTGTTTACAAAACTCTATACGTGGGAAATATCAAAAATTTGGGGCTAGTATTAGAAAAAAATGATATTAAAAATCACATTTTAATATGTAAAGAATAAATATAATACTTCCAACTTCGATAACAATATTAGGATACTCTATTTATTTATATCTCTTCTATATCATCCTCTTCAATTTCCAGATTTGGAATTTGAGTAAATGCTATTCTCATTGGTGCTGAATTAATTGCAAAATGTGAACCGGCAAAGTATGCTGCTCCATATCCATATTTTTTATTTAACAAATCAATTGCATGGTTGAGAGATTGAAATTTTTCGTCATCTTCAAAAAGTGAAAGTGTGTATTGATTCTCTGGCATTAAATTATATAACGTAACTGCAACAGCTAAAGGTTTTTCACTTGTTGAAGGATAAAATTTCCACATTTCTTCAAAAGCTTTTATAAGCAGCAAAGTATTTTGTGTATGATTAAATGAAATTTCATTGCGCCATTTTTTACCATTCATAAATTTTACTTTTATAGACATTGTAGCACATACAAAACCCATATACCTCAATCTCATTGCGGCTTTTTGCAAAAGCCTATGCAATACTGAATAAGCTCCTTCTTTTGAACGAAATTCCGGAGGCATTACATGCGAATGTCCAACTGTTGTTCGATGTGTAGGAGGTCTTTTAACAACTTCGCCGCGCAACTGCATATACATTCTTTCACCTTCAATCCCTCCCCAAACTTTTCTTAACATAGATTTACTTGCATTACAAAGTTTTTCAACTGTATCAATTCCAAATTTTTTTAAGCGAGGTTCCATTCTTCTTCCAATTCCAACAAGGTCATTCAATTTCAATGAATATAAAATCTGCGGCAAATCTTTTTCTTCAATAACAACGAGTCCATCGGGCTTTTGCATATCTGTTGCTGTTTTAGCAAGATATTGATTTGGGGCAATTCCAATTGAACATCTTAAACATTCACCAACCTGCTCGTAAATTGTTTTTTTAATTTTTTTTGCAAGTTCAATTGCGTTTTCACGAATTTGTTGTTTACCAATTAATGTGCATGACATTTCATCAATCGAAAAAACACTATCAACTGGAATACAGGATTCGACTGCTTGAACAAGTTTATGGTGATACTCGATATAAACTCGATGACGTGCTTGAACTATAATTAAATCTGGACACACTTTCTTAGCATCAGCAACGAGTGTTCCTGTTTTAATTCCATATTTTTTTGCTTCGTAACTTGCAGCAATGCAGCAAGTTGTATCTGCTTTAACTGGAACTACTGCAACTGGTTTTCCTCTTAAATGAGGGAACTGCTGCTGTTCGCACGAAGCAAAAAATGAATTGAAATCGATGAATAAATTTCTAAGCGGCATAGTTCACAAACTTGTTTCTAAAATTATAATCACTATTTCCAAATTATGAAATGCAAAAGAAATTCACTTTTTCACATACTTAAAAACTATCAACTCATTTTAATTCTTACATCAACTGCATAAAGATTATTCTTACTGTCAATTATTAATGGATTTATATCAAATTCTTTAATCGAAGGATTTTCAATCATCATTTTCGCACATGATTTAATTATTCTTTTTAATTCATTTATGTTACTAAATTTTTCATTCCGCACACCTGAAAGTATTTTCCCAATTTTTGTTGATGCAATCATCTCTTCAACATCTTCATTGCTTAAATAACATGATTTGATTGATACATCATCAAATACTTCAACATATTTTCCGCCAAGTCCAAACATTATTATTGGTCCAAAAGAAACATCTCTATAGCCGCCAATCAATATTTCATGCATTGGCTTAATATATTTTTGAATTAAAAATTGCTCAAGTTCATATCCGCTTTGAGTTAAATTGTTTTCAATATTTCTGGCAGCAGTCAAAAGTTCTTCCATATTTTTAATATTCAATGCAACTGCTTTTGCTTCTGTTTTGTGAGTTAAATTTTTTGAAAGTCCTTTAAGAACAAGAGGATAAAAATTTAGTTCTATGTTTTTCAAATCATCTGGCAAACATATTTTGCTTTGAACTAAAGGAATACCATATTCAGAAAAAAGTTCTTCAATATCTGAATGATTCAAAACTTGATTTGATTGAAATGCAAAATCTTTTTTTTCACTTGAAGAGAAAAACAGATGCTTATTTTGATTTATACTTTTTTGAAAATAAAAGAGCATATTAGAAATAATTTCTGGCGGGTCTTCTGGATTTCTAAAAATTGGCAATTTATATTTTGAATTAATTCGATAATACTGCCAGAATTCAGGCAAAGGCATTGCAACTTGAAATATTGGTTTACTGCTCTGAATTGAGTTTATCTCTTCAATTACATCAAAAGCAGAAACCATAACCGGCTCAACAAAAATTGAAATTACAGCATCAACATTTTCATCTTGAATTATTGTTTCAATAACTTTCTTAAATGTTTGTGCATCTCCATTTGGCAGAAGGTCAACTGGATTTTCAACACTTCCTTCAGGGTGAATAATTTTTCTTAATTTTTCTTTTGTCTCTATTGATAACGAAGATAATATCAATCCTTCTTTTTCGATTTTATCTGCACAAAGAATTGCAGGACCTCCAGCATTTGTTACAACAGCAATTTTATTTCCTTTCGGCATGGGAAAATTTTCAAATCCTTTTGCAGTATTAAAAAGCTCATTCAAATTTTCTGCTCGAATAATTCCAAATTGATTTAAAACAGCATCAACTATTTTATCTGTTGTACTCATTGCCCCTGTATGAGATATTGCAGCTTTCATTCCGCTTTGAGTTCTTCCAGCTTTTAGAACTATAACTGGTTTATCAATTTTTCTTTCGATAAACTTTTTTATAAAACTTTCTCCATCAACAAAACTTTCAAGATAAAGTGCAATTGTTTTAATGTTTTTATCTTCCTGCCAGAATTCCAGAATATCGTTTTCATTTACATCGGCTTTGTTTCCAACACTTATAAAGTGAGCAAATTTAATATCAGTTACTCTAAGTGAATTAAGAACTGCTGCTCCAAGAGCTCCGCTTTGAGATAAAAATCCTGTTGAACCAATCTCTGGTTTTTCTGCTACAAAAGTTGCATTGAGTTTAATTTCATCAAGAGTATTTATTACTCCCATACAATTTGGACCAACCAATCTTGCACCAGAATTTTTAATTAATTTCAAAATTCTAGTCTCTAATTCTTTTCCTTCTTTCCCAATTTCCTTAAAGCCTGCTGTAACAAGAATTATTGACTTAACCTTTTTATTCAATAATGAAATAATAGATTCTTCTGCTATATTCTTTGGAACAACAACAATTGCTAAATCAATTTTTTCAGAAATTTCTTCGACTGTGTGATAACATTTGTAAAATAAAATTTCACCAGCTTTTGGATTGACAGGAAATATTTTCCCTTTATAACCATAATCACGAATATTTTTCAACAATTCATAGCCAATACTTTTTTCTTTGCTTGAGGCTCCAACAATGCAAATTGATTCTGGATAAAAAATTTTTTTCAGTGATTCCATTTTCATTCTCAATTTTATTCAGAAGAAAAATTAACTCTTATCTTTCACTGTTAAATTAAATCAATTCTTTTTGAGATTGAAGACGAAAATTTTTTTAATTTGACAGAAAAAATATTAGCTTGGAATAGAAATAATAAACCGGAGGAAATAATGAACAACCCAAATAATGAAAAAGAAGTTGATAGAAATACATCAAAGAATGAAAAAGAAGGGAATCATTTTTTTCAAAATGCAATTTGTCCTTTCTGCAATTCAAACATTACGATGATTTTGGACAACAAAAAAATTGAAAACCACACATCAGACTGGATTTGTCTGATATGTGGTCATGTATTCGAACATCAAAAAAATTTTTAATGCATCATCGGATTTGTCATATCCTTTACGGGCACTTTCAATTTAATTTCCTTTGAGTGCTTAAATTTTAGAACAAGGTTAATTGTATCATTACTCTTCAAGCTTCTATTTAGATTAATCAACATAATATGAAGTCCGCCTGGTTTGAAATTTATTTCGGATTTAGCAGGAAGATCAACAAATTTAACTGCACGCATTCCCATTTTATTGTTCTCTTTGAAAGTTTCATGAATTTCAACAATTTCAGCAGAATTGGATTGAGCACCAACTAAAGTATCATTTTTATTACTATTGTTTATAACTTTGAAATAAGCAGCTGAGTTACTCCCTTTTGCAGAAACCCGCGCCCATGCATCTTTAACATTAATTGTTTGAGCATAATAACTGCTTACAAAAAGAATTGAGACAATCAAAAAAAATTTTATCTGTTTCATAATTATTCCCCATCATATTTCGCTTACAAATATATATTTCATATTATTGAAATGAGAATAAACATGTGTTAAAAAAATATTGTTTTTATATTTTTGCTAATAAACAAAAAAGAAAGGGAATCAAAATGGAATACACTTACTTAGGCAGAACTGGATTAAAAGTAAGCCGACTTTGTTTAGGAACCATGAATTTTGGTCCTTACACAAGTGAAGAAGAAAGTTTTAAAATTATGAGTCGTGCACTCGAACTTGGAATAAATTTTTTTGACACAGCAAATGTTTACGGTTGGGAAAAGGGCGTTGGTTTTACAGAACAAATAATAGGCAGATGGCTTTCTGAAGATAAAAGCAGAAGAGATAAAATTGTTCTTGCTACAAAGGTCTATGGCAAAATGGGAGATGGACCAAATGATTCAAAGCTTTCTGCTTATCACATAAGAAAAGCTTGTGAAGATAGTTTAAGAAGACTACAAACAGACCACATTGATTTATATCAGATGCATCATATTGACCGCAACACTCCATGGGAAGAGATTTATCAGGCAATGGAACAGCTTATGAGAGAAGGTAAAATAATTTATGTAGGAAGTTCTAACTTTGCTGCATGGAATCTTGTTGAAGCACATTATAAAGCAAAAGAAAGAAATTTTCTTGGTATTGTTTCTGAACAAAGTATTTATAGTTTAAGAAACAGACATATCGAGCTTGAAGTAATTCCCGCCTGTAAAGCACTTGGAATAGGATTAATTCCGTGGAGTCCATTAGGCGGCGGAATTTTATGCGGAGTTTTAGAAGGAGTAAAAGAAGGAAGAAGAACAAGAGAAGCCTTACAAAAATCTGTTGAAAAATTGCGCCCTCAACTTGAAGCCTATGAAAAATTATGCAAAGAAATTAATCAAAAGCCGGCTGATGTTGCACTTGCCTGGGTTTTAAGCAATCCTGCAGTTACATCGCCAATCATTGGTCCAAGAACATTAGAGCAGCTTGAAGAAAATGTAAAAGCACTTGAATTAAAATTAACTGATGATGTATTGAAAAAATTAGATGAAATCTGGCCTGGACCAGGCAATCAGGCTCCAGAGGCTTATGCATGGTAAAATTTAATTAAATAGATTTTTCATTTAACACAGGTGCAGCATGAAATTCAAAATTTTCTTTTTAGTAATTCTTGTTTTAATTCAGAATAATTTATTTGCACAAAACAGGAATCTTACTTATAAACAGGTTTATAATTTTGCAGAACCTCGATTAACAAAACCGCTGCCTCAGTTAAAAGGCTGGCTTGATGATAATCATTATCTTGAAGTTAAATCAGATTCATCAAAATCTATTTTTCAACCAGTCCTGATGAAAGTAAATGTAAAAGACGGCTCTTCTGAAATTTTTATTGATTACAGAAAAATAAATGAAAATCTCCCAAAAGGTTTTGATGTTGAAGATGCAATTGTATCTTCTGATTATAATGGATTTTTATTCAATGAAAAAAATGATTTGTATTACTATTCATACAAAGAAAATAAATTCTTACAATTAACAAAAGATACACTTGAAGAAAAAAATCCAAAATTTTCTTCAGACGGGAAAAAAATTGCTTATACAAAAAACAACAATCTTTATGTATTTGATTTAGAAAAACAAAAAGAAATACAGCTTACATTTGATGGCAGCAATTTAATTTACAATGGCTGGGCATCTTGGGTTTATTATGAAGAAATACTTGGCAGAGCAAGTCGTTATGCTGCATTCTGGTGGTCGCCAAAGAATGATAAAATTTGTTTTCTAAGATTTGATGATTCTCCTGTTCCAGAATTCCCGCTCTATCGAGCTGACGGACAACACGGTTCACTCGAAATTCAGCATTATCCTAAAGCAGGCGACCCAAATCCAAAAGTTAAATTTGGCATTGTTGATTTGAATAACCTAAAAATTATCTGGGCAGATTTTGATGAGAATATTGACCAATACATTGCATGGCCATTCTGGACTTCTGACGGCAAGCTTACAATTCAATGGATGAACAGAGCTCAAGACAATATTAAAATTTATTTTGTCGATACATCAACTGGGAAATTGAATGAACTCTACAACGAAACACAAAAGACATGGGTTGAATGGTTTGAAGATTTATATTTCCTCAAAAACAACAAAGGATTTTTATTAAGAACTTCTGTTGACGGCTGGTATCATCTTTATTATTATGATATGAACGGAAAGCTCAAGCAAAAATTAACAGACAGCAATTTAACTGTTCTTGATATAGCATTTGTGGATGAATCAAAAGAAAAAGTTTATTTTCATGGATGGAATGAGAACTCAACCGAAAAACATTTATTTGTTGTAAATCTGAATGGAAAAGGACTTAAACAAATTACATCAGTTGAAGGAACTCACACATGCACAATTTCTCCAAGTGCAAAATTTTTTTACGACAGATTCAGTAACATTAATACTCCAACCAAAATTGATTTATGCACAATTGATGGGAAAAAAATTAAAACTCTTGGCGATTCAAAAAATTCTATTATGAATGAATATAAACTTGCAAAAGTAGAAATGTTTAGAATACCAACTGAAGATGGATATCAACTTCCTGCAATTTGGTATTTGCCACCAGACTTTGATGAAAACAAAAAATATCCTGTAATATTTTCAATTTATGGCGGACCTGGAACACCAACTGTTCGAAATTCTTTTCCATACTTTATGGAACCATATTATCTTGCTCAAAACGGAATAATTTATATTTCAGTTGACCATCGCGGCTCTGGACACTTTGGCAAAAAAGGAATTGATTTAATGCATCGTAATCTTGGCAAATGGGAAATGCATGATTATATCGAAGCTGTAAAATGGCTTAAGAAAAAATCATTTATCGATACTACAAAAATTGCAATCAACGGTGGAAGTTATGGAGGCTATGTAACTGCGCTCGCTCTAACTTATGGTTCAAATTACTTCAATTATGGAATTGCAGAATTTGGTGTTATGGACTGGCATCTTTATGATAATGTTTACACAGAAAGATATATGGACACACCAAAAGAAAATGAAGAAGGTTATAAAAATTCTTCTGTTCTTAATTATGTAAAAAATTATAAAGGTAAATTATTAATAACACACGGCACAATGGACGACAATGTTCACATGCAAAATTCAATTCAATTAATTTATGAATTACAAAAACTCAATAAAGATTTTGAAATGATGATTTATCCAAATGCGCGTCATGGTATTACAATGCCTTTGAGAAATCATGCATTGAAATTGAAAACTCAGTTCTGGTTTAAATATTTGCTCGGCAAAGAACTTGATATCGAAAAAGATTAGAAATTTATTAATCAAAAAACGAGAACAAAAATGGAATACAATGTAAATCCAAAAGAATATTATCCTCCAATGCATTCTGCAGAACATCTTTTGAATGGAACAATGGATAAAATGTTTAATTGTGGAAGAGCATTCAGTGCTCACATTGAAAAGAAAAAATCAAAGTGTGACTATCACTTCAACAGAAATTTAACAGAAGAGGAAATTAAAACAATAGAAGAAAAAATTAATTCACTTATTGAAGAAGATTTGCCAATTACAGAAGAATTTATGAAACGAGAAGAAGCAGCAAAATATTTCAGTCTTCATCGTCTTCCAGAAGAAGCAGGCGATATTCTTCGTGTAATTAAAATTGGTGATTATGATAAATGTTTATGCAGCGGACCTCATGTTAAATCCACAAAAGAAATTGGCTCTTTCAAAATTGTTTCTACAAGTTATGAAAATGGAGTGTTGAGAATCAGATTTAAGATTAATGAAAATAAAAATTCGGAATCATAAACAACTATGAATAATGCTTTAACATTTGAAGAAGCGACTCAATATTTTAGAACTCATAAAATTGTTCTTGCATATTTCAGCACGGATGATTGTAATGTTTGCAAAGTTCTAAAACCAAAAGTAAAAGAGTTAATTGAAAATGAATTTCCGATGATAAATTTTCTTTACATAAATGTTGAAGAATCAAAAGAAACTGCAGCACAATACAGCATATTTACGGTTCCAACAATTATTTTGTTTATAGAAGGGAAAGAACACATAAGAAAATCTCGATACATAAATTTAGAAGAATTGAAAAGTGAAATAGATAGATTTTATAGTCTAATCTATTAAAAAGAATTTGAGAAATTCTTTTAATTTACCTGGTAGCTTCGTTCAAAAACATTTTTACTTTTTGATTTTTCCTGATTTAATCTGTCATTGCAAATCGTGATGAATTTTGTTAGGATGAAGCAATCCCAAAAATTTTATTTCTCACAAAGTTGCAAAGCCGCAAAGTTTTTCTTTGCATCTCTTATCCTTTGCGTCTTCGCGTGAAATTATTTTAAGATTATTCTTTCATGACTTATTCACTTGTGTCATTCTTGGGTCCGACAAAGGCGAACGAAGAATCCCAAAATAAAAATAAAGCAATCAAGTCTTTCTGAGCGAAGCGAAGAACCTAAAAAAATAATGAAGTAAAAATCATCCCGCAAAAGGCGGACGAAAAATCTCTTAATAATCTTTGCGAACTTTGCGGTTTAATAAATTTTAACCGCTGAGAACGCAGAGAAGGCGCAAAGATTTACAAATCAAATATTTAAGAAACCAAGCTTCTTAAAACCCAGTTTGTAATAATCTAAAATCACAGAAACATTAATAAATTCATTACTTACAAAATTTCTTCAAATGTAAAAACGAAATGCTTTTCTTATATTTGCATTTAATTTTCAGAATAAGTTGAGTTACAAATGCGTCCTAAAAGTCTTTCTGATATTCCAAAAGCTTATAATCCAAAAGATGTTGAAGACAAATGGTATAAATACTGGTATGACCATAATCTTTATCATTCAGAAGTTGACGAAACAAAAACTCCATACACAATTGTAATTCCTCCCCCAAACATTACAGGCATACTTCATATTGGACATATTCTTAATAACACTCTGCAGGATATTTACATTCGTTATAAACGAATGAAAGGATTTAATGCCTGTTGGGTTCCGGGGATTGACCATGCATCAATTGCAACTGAAGCAAAAGTAGTTGCAATGCTTAAAGAAAGACATATCACAAAAGATAAGATTTCGCGTGAAGAATTCTTAAGATATTGCTATGAATGGAAAGAAAAATATGGCGGAATAATTTTTCAACAATTAAGAAAACTTGGAGTAAGCTGCGACTGGCAGCGTGAACGTTTTACAATGGATGACCACTACTACCGAAAAGTAATTGAAGCTTTTGTTCGACTTTACAAAGAAGGCTACATCTATCGTGGATACAGAATGGTAAACTGGGACCCTGCTTCAAAATCTGCTATTTCTGATGAAGAAGTTTTTTATAAAGAAGTAAAAGGAAAACTCTGGTATTTGAAATATCCAGTAAAGGGTTCTAATGAATTTATTATTGTTGCAACTACTCGACCCGAAACAATGCTTGGCGATACCGGAGTTGCAGTTAATCCAGCAGATGAAAGATATAAACATTTAATTGGCAAAAAAGTTATTCTTCCAATCGTTGGAAGAGAAATTCCAATTTTTGCTGATGAATATGTTGATATGACTTTTGGAACTGGTGCGGTAAAAGTAACTCCTGCTCACGATGTTAATGATTATGATATGGGATTAAGACATAATCTTGAAATAATTAACATCTTCAACGAAGATGCTACAACAAATGGAAATGTTCCCTTTGAGTTTCAGGGATTGGATAGATACGAGGCAAGAAAAAAAGTTATTGATAGATTCATAGAATTAGGATTACTCCATAAAGAAGAAGATTATGTAACTAAAGTCGGTTACTCACAGAGAGGTAATGTTCCTATCGAACCATATCTTTCAGAACAATGGTTCATGAGAATGAAAGAATTAGCTGAACCGGCATTAAGAGTTGTTCTTGAAGGAAAAATCAAATTCCATCCGGAACACTGGATTAAAACATACGAACACTGGATGACAAATATTAAAGACTGGTGCATCTCCCGTCAATTATGGTGGGGGCATAGAATTCCAGTTTGGTATCACAAAGAAACCGGCGAAATTTATTGTGAAGTTGACCCTCCAAAAGATATTGAAAATTGGCGTCAGGATGATGATGTGCTTGACACATGGGCATCGAGCTGGTTATGGGCTCAAGATGTTTTTACTAATGAACGTGACCAAAAATATTATTATCCAACAGACCTTCTTGTTACTGCTCCAGATATAATCTTCTTCTGGGTTGCAAGAATGATAATTGCCGGCATGCATTTTATGAATGAAATTCCATTCAAAGATGTTTACTTCACAAGCACTGTGCGCGATACTCAAGGCAGAAAGATGAGTAAATCACTTGGCAATTCACCTGACCCGCTCGATCTGATTAATGAATATGGTGCTGATGCTCTGAGATTTACTATGACTTACATTTCTCCACTTGGTCAAGATGTTTACTTCAGCAATGAAATGGTCGAAATTGGAAGAAACTTTGCAAATAAAATTTGGAATGCCGGAAGATTCTTATTGATGAACGCTCAAAACATTAAAATAGATTTATCGCTTAAAGATAAACATATTGATTTTACTGATAGATGGATTTATTCTCGTTTCCACAAAACAATTAAAGAATTCACCAATGCAATAGATAACTTCGAAGTTAATTCGGCATCAAAAATTATTTATTCTTATGTATGGAATGACTTCTGTGATTGGTATGTTGAACTTTCAAAATATAGATTATATCACGGCAGTGACGAAGAAAAATCTGCTCTTTTAACAAGAGCAATTCTATTGTATGAAGAAATGCTGAAGCTCGTTCATCCATTTATGCCATTTATTACAGAAGAAATTTGGCAAATGCTTGATGAAAGAAAAGAGGGCGAAAGTATTTCTATTACTTCTTTCCCTGAATTCAATGAAAAAATGATTGATGAGGAAGCCGAAAAAGAAATTGAGTTCGTTCAAAATATTGTTACTGCAATCAGAAATATTCGCGGAGAAATGAACATACCTCCAGCTAAACAAATCAATGTTTATCTTAAAACAGATAAAATTACTGAAGAGCAAAGTAAATACATAAAATCCCTTGTAAAAATTGAACAATTAATAATTGATTCTGAAATTCAAAAACCGAAAGCAAGTGCATCTGCGGTTGTAAAAGGTTGCGATATTTTTGTGCCTCTTGAAGGTTTGATTGATATAAATGTTGAACGACAGAGAATTCAAAAAGAAATTGCGCGATTAACTTCTTCTCTTGAATCAGTAAAGAAAAAATTATCCAACGAAAGTTTTGTTACAAAAGCTCCACCAGATGTAATTGAAAGAGAAAAAAATAAATTAAATGACTGGCAGAAAGCTCTTGAAAAACTTCAGAACATTTTAGCAGATTTGAATTAGTCATTTTAAATAAAATGTTTTTACAAGAAGAGCCTTCGAATCAGGATATAATTCAAGCTCATGAAAGAATAAAAAATTATATCCACAAAACTCCTATATTAACATCAAGTTCGATTAATTCTTTATTCGGCTGCAATCTATTTTTCAAGTGCGAAAATTTTCAAAAGATTGGTGCGTTTAAAATCAGAGGAGCAAGTAATGCCGTTCTCTCGTTAACTGATGATGAAATTAAAAATGGAATTGCAACTCATTCATCAGGAAATCATGCTGCTGCAATAGCATTTTCAGCAAAAATTCGAAATGTGCTATCTTACATTGTAATGCCTCGCACAGCATTAAGTTCTAAAAAGAAAGCAGTTGAAACTTACGGTGGAAAAATTATTTACTGTGAACCCAATCTTAAATCAAGAGAAGAAACTTTGAATGAATTAATCAAAAAAACTAATGCTGTATTTATTCATTCTTATGATAATTATTCCGTAATAGCAGGACAAGCAACTTGTGCAAAAGAAATTTTCGAAGAACTTTCTGACAAATTTAAAATCGATTTTATAATTGCTCCTGTTGGAGGCGGTGGATTATTAAGCGGAACTTCTTTGAGTACAAAATATTTTTACCCTTATGCAAAAGTAATTGGAGCTGAACCTAAAGGAGCTGACGATGCTTTTCGTTCATTTCGTGACAATACAATTTATCCTTCCGTGAATACTCAAACAATTTGCGATGGTTTGTTAACCCAGCTTTCCGAGAAAACTTTCTCTATAATCAAAAAAAATGTTTATAAAATTTTAACAGCAGAAGAAGATTCAATAATTTTCTGCATGAAATTAATATGGGAAAGAATGAAAATAATTGTTGAACCATCAAGTGCAGTTGCTCTTGCAGTAGTATGGGATAACAGGGAAGAATTTCTCAATAAAAATATTGTAATCATAATTTCTGGCGGGAATGTAGATTTAGATAAATTTTTTCTGTACTAAATAAATTTTGAATTACAAATAAAAAAGCCTGACTGAAGAGAAAATTCTTCGTCAGGCTTTTAATGTTAGATTACTGATTAAACATCAAAGTATTGTTCGAATTCGAATGGATGAGGACGAAGTGCCATCGGTTTAATTTCTTTTTCTATTTTATAATTTATCCATGCATTAATTACATCCTCTGTAAATACATCACCTTTGAGCAAATATTCATGGTCATCTGCAAGAGCTTTTAATGCTGCATCCAAAGAACCGGGAGTTGACGGCACATTCTTCAATTCTTCAGGCGACATGTCATAAATATCTTTGTCTAATGGTTCGCCTGGATCAATTCTATTTATAACTCCATCAAGACCAGCCATTAAAATTGCCGAGAAAGCAAGATATGGATTGCTTGATGGGTCTGGGCAACGGAACTCTATTCTCTTTGATTTTGGAGAAGGTGAATACATTGGAATTCTTATAGAAGCACTTCTATTTCTTTGAGAATATGCAAGATTAACCGGGGCTTCGAAACCTGGAACAAGTCTCTTATAAGAATTTGTAGTTGGATTTGTAAATGCAAGAAGTGAAGGTGCATGTTTTAACAAGCCGCCAATAAAATACAAAGCTGTTTCACTTAATCCAGCATAGCCACCGCCTGCAAATAATGGTTTATCTTTCAACCACAAACTAACATGAACATGCATGCCGCTTCCGTTATCACCAAAAATTGGCTTAGGCATATATGTAACAGTTTTATTGTGTTTTCTTGCTGTATTTTTTACGATGTATTTGAACATTAGTAATTGGTCGGCAGCTCTTAATAATGGTTGAAATTTCATATCAATTTCGCATTGACCGCCGCTTGCAACTTCATGATGTTGAGCTTCTACTTCGATTCCAACTTTGATTAAATTCTGAACCATTTCATTTCTTAAGTCCATTAACTTATCGGTTGGAGGAACAGGGAAATAACCTTCTTTATAACGAGGTTTATAACCAAGATTTGGATTTTCTTCTCTTCCAGAATTCCATTTTCCTTCAATAGAATCTATTTGATAAAATGCAAAGTTTGGTCCTGAATCAAAGCGAACATCATCAAAAACGAAAAATTCAGCTTCGGGACCAAAATAAGATGTATCTGCAATGCCAGTAGATTTCAAATAAGCTTCTGCTTTTTGTGCAATGTTTCTTGGACAGCGGGCATATTTTTCTTTTGTGATTGGTTCATATACATCACAAATTAAAGATAAAGTTGGTGCTTCAATGAAGGGGTCTACAAACATTGTTGTTGGGTCTGGAATAATTAACATATCACTTTCATTTATACTTTTCCAGCCCCTGATTGATGAACCATCAAATCCAAAGCCGCTTTCGAATGATGATTCATCCAGCTGATTTGCAGGAACAGTGAAATGCTGCCACTGTCCAGGAAAATCCATGAATTTGAAATCAATGAATTCGATTTTATTATCTTTGATAAAAGATAATACCTTTTCAATAGGTGATTCAGTTTTACCCATTTTAGTTACTCCTTAGATGTTTATTTTTGTTGTTTCTTTGATTGTTGATAATACAAAATTTGTAACTGTTCTCGTTACACCCTGCCAGGATTGAATTTTGCTTAAAAGCTGTTCCAGCGATTTTGTATCTTTTACAACAGCCTTAAGTATGTGAGAACCCTCTCCCAGAATTGCATGGCATTCCAATATTTCTGGTGTCTTTTTAACATGTTCAATTAATTTTTCATAATTTTTTGATGAATCCATAAAAACAACTATAAAAACCATAATATCATAACCAAACACATGACGATTCAATTTTGCATAATAACCCTCGATTACATTATTGTCTTCAAGTTTTTTTAATCTTTCGCTAAGCGAAGGCAATGATAAGCCAATAAGCTCAGCCAATTCACTTCTTTTTGTTCTGCCATTTTCCTGGAGCTTTTTAAGTATGGAAATATCTAATTCGTCTATCATATTTGCTCTTATTTTTTTAGGTAATTTGTAAATTATGGTTTAAAATATAAGGCAATACAAAGAAATTTGCAAATATTTTTTATAGGCGGGCTGATTTTTTCGCTTTTCTGCTTGTTATAAAATTCTAAATCTCAATGTCTCTAAAATCTTTTTTATTGTTTCATTTTCATTGCTTATTAATTGAATTGAGTAATTATTAAACTCTCTTCTTATTCTGTAATGCTTTCTTAAGCTGTCAAAATATTTTCCAAGTTCATCAGGATTATAATTTTTTGCTTTTTTCAAAAGCAGGCTGTCCTCATTTATATCATAAACTTTTTTGCAAATCTTATTTAATAATTCTTCAATCTGTTCACTTGGTTCAATAGTGATAACTGAATTTTCTACTTTACTTAATACTGGCTGCCATGATGGTTTGACATTCATGTAATCACAAAATTTATTATAAATAAAAACCGTGCTGTTAATTTTTCCTTCATAAGAATAACCTGCTATATGAGGAGTTCCAATATTTACCAATTCAAGAAGTTGAGTATCAATCTTTGGTTCATCTTCCCAAACATCAAGAACTGTGATTAACTCTTTTTTTTCGAGTAATCTTTTTTTAAGAATCTTATTATCAACAACAGGTCCACGTGAAGTATTAATTAACAATGCTCCTTCTTTTATCAATTCAATATTATTTTCATCTAACAGATGAAAAGTTTTATCAATCCCACTTTTATTTAGCGGAACATGAAATGTTACAACATCGCAGGCGAGAGCTTCATCTAAAGAACAAAATTCTTCGGGATATCCTTCTCTTTGAAGAGGCGGGTCATTAATCAAAACTTTAAATCCGAGTGCACGAGTAAACTTAGCTACTTTTTTCCCAATGTTGCCGTATCCAATAATTCCAATTGAGCTTTCATTAAATTTTTTATTTAATTCAGAAAATAAAAAGGTAACAGCACATAAAACATATTCAGCTACAGAATATGCATTGCAGCCGGCTGCATCTGCAAATGCAATATTTTTTTCTTTCAGATAATCTTTGTCTATGTGGTCCGTTCCAATTGTTGCAGTAGCTACAAATTTAATATTGGTATTATCAAGCAAATCTTTGTTCACTTTTGTAACTGAGCGCACAAGAAGAACATCAGCATCTTTCAAATCTTTATTCGTAATTGACCTTCCAGCAAGCAGTTTTACTTCACCAAAAGCACCAAATGCTTCTTTAACCTGAGGAATATTTTCGTCTGCAACTATTAACATTTTTATAATTCCTAAAAAAATTTATTTGTGAAGTTCAAATATAGAAATGTTATCAGCTTTATTAAATTTTATGAGAAAATTTTTTGATAGAGCTCATGATAATTAAATCTTCTTATTGAAAAGCTTTGAAAATTTGTAATCCCTTTAATATTTGTTTATTTTTGCCAAAATTTTTTGATTCCTCAACAAAAAAATCAAAGGAGCTCTTGGAAAAGATGAAATTCAAAAAACGAACACATACATGCGGTGAGCTTAGAGAATCGAACATCGGCGAAAATGTTGTATTAAACGGTTGGGTAGCAACCAGAAGAGATTTAGGAGGTGTAATTTTTATTGAATTAAGAGATAGATATGGAATTACTCAAGTTGTATTTGAACCAAGTCATAATGCAGAAGCACACGAACAGGCAAAAAAATTAAGAAGTGAATATGTAATTTCTGTTGAAGGTAAAGTAAGAAGAAGACCTGAAGGAACTGAAAATCCTGCTCTCGAAACAGGAAATATTGATGTTATGGCAGATAAACTTATTATTCTTAATCCTTCCGAAACTCCGCCCTTCCCAATTGAAGATAATATTGATGTGAGTGAAGACATTCGATTGAAATATCGATATCTCGACTTAAGAAGACCAGAAATGCAAAAGAATCTTTTGCTTCGACATAAAATGTATCAACTCACAAGAAAATATTTTGATTCTAATGGATTCATTGAAATAGAAACTCCTGTATTAATGAAAAGCACTCCTGAAGGTGCAAGAGATTTTCTTGTTCCAAGCAGATTACATAAAGGAAAATTTTATGCATTACCGCAGTCACCTCAAACCTATAAACAAATATTAATGGTTGCTGGATTTGACAGATATTTCCAAATTGTAAAATGTTTTAGAGATGAGGACTTAAGAGCCGACCGTCAGTATGAGTTTACTCAAATTGATGTTGAAATGTCCTTTGTTGATGTTGAAGATGTTCTGGAAATAGCTGAAGGATTAATGAAAATCTTTTTCAAAGAAATCTGGAACATTGACCTTCAAACTCCAATTCCTCGATTAACTTTTGATGAGGCAATGGAAAAATATGGAAGTGATAAACCAGATTTGAGATTTGACCTTCAACTAAAAACATTAAATGATGTTTTCAAAAATTCTGAATTCAGAGTTTTCAAAGAATCAATTTCTAAAAATGGAATTATTACAGGACTTGTTGCAGAAGGATGCGGAGATTATACAAGAAATCAATTAGATGGATTGACTGATTACGCAAAGAAATTAGGTGCAGGCGGTTTAATCTGGATGCGTGTCAAAGAAAATGATGTTGAGGCTCCTATTGCTAAGTTCTTAAGTGATGAAGAAAAAAAGAATTTAATTGCAGCTCTTCAAGCTAAACCAGGAGATTTAATACTGCTGCTTACAGGAGAGAGATTAAGAACACTTTCTATCATGGGCACATTACGACTCGAGATGGCAAAACGAATGAATTTAATTAAACCAGATGCAAAACCATCTCTTCTGTGGGTTACGGATTTTCCATTATTTGAATGGGACGAAGAAACAAAACGATACTATGCAATGCATCATCCTTTTACATCGCCAAGACTTGAAGATGTAGATTTGATGGAAACTGAACCACTGAAAGTAAAAGCTCGTGCTTATGATTTAGTATTAAATGGAAATGAAATTGCTGGCGGTAGCATTAGAATTCATAATGCTGATTTGCAGGCTAAGATGTTCAAAGTTCTTGGTATAGATGAAAATGAAGCCAAAGAAAAATTTGGATTCCTGATGAATGCATTTAAGTATGGCGCTCCGCCCCATGGCGGGATTGCTTTTGGTTTTGACAGACTTGTTATGCTTTTTGCTGGCAAATCTTCTATTCGCGATGTAATTGCATTTCCAAAAACTTCAAGCGGCATGTCTCTTATGGACGATTCGCCTTCCCATGTTGATGAATCACAATTAACAGAACTTCATATAAAAGTTAGATAAATTTTCAATTGAAGAAAGGTTGTTTGTTTTTATTAAACAAATGACCTTTCTTCATTAAAGAAAAATCAAAAAATTTCGATAATGTAGTAAAGAAAGTTGTCTTTTCTTCAATTATTCTTCTTAAAGTGAATTATTATGATTTATTGCTCATTAATTCCACTCATACATAAAATAGAGGGAAGTTCTTCCAGCCGGTGTTTTGCCCTCGACATCGGTTTCTCCACTTCCCTCTATCCCCAATTATGTTGATATTTTTAATTCCATTAGTATTTCAAAACAATTAATTTTATTTTTATTAGTAATTAATTAAATCAACAATGAAAGAATCACATAAATATAAAATTGGTTTGCTTTCTCATAACATTGATATAAATAAAGTAATCAGCCGCCACAAGTTAACTTTTGTTCTATTGTTGATAGGGTGGACTGCTGTAATTATTTTTTTCCTTTCATGGAAAATATCAGAACTCAATTCAACACATAATGAATTATTTTTGAACGAAGCCCGCACACTTGTTGAACAAGATACACTTTATTCAAATTGGATTATATCCAAGGGATGGGTTTATGTAAAAACTGATACTACTATTAAAAACTATCCTCACATCGTTTATCCTTCCTTAATGTATAAACAATTTCAAAAACAGTTAAAAGACAAAAACAAACTAATAATTAGATTAACTTCGTTAAACTCTGTCAATCCTGATTATAAAGCTGATAATTGGGAATCAAAATCATTCGAATATTTCAAGAAAGGGAAAAGTGAATTCTATTCTTTTGATACTCTTAATAACAATGAATACTTTCGATACATTATTCCATTAAAAATTAAGAAAGAATGTTTATCTTGTCATTCGGACCAAAAGATTGGAGAAATTAAAGGAGCTTACAGCATAGCAATTCTTTCTACTAATTACGACAAATATTATTATCATCAACTTAAAAATGATATAATTCTTCACCTATTGATTTGGTTCATCGGTTCATTTGCTTTCGTTTTTGTCTTTAGAAAGCTTTATTCATATTTGAAAGAAGTTAAATTGAGTCAAGAACAGTTTTATGAATTTCTTAACAATTCACCAATGAGTACATTTATCAAAGATGAAGAAGGAAATTTAGTTTACATGAATAAAATTGCAGAACAATATCTGCCGGAAAAGTTCAGAAATGGAAAATGGAAAGGATTAAAAGATTCAGATATTTGGGAACCCGAGATTGTTCAAAAACTTCGCGAGCATGATGCAGAAGTTCTTAACTCAATGCAGTCAAAAGTATTTGAAGAGATTATTATAAATGAAGGGAAAAAGTATGTATGGTTGACTCATAAATTTCCATTGAGAGATGCATCAAATGGAAAAGTTTATATTATTGGAATGGAGATTGACATAACAGAAAGAAAAGAAAAAGAAGAACAAATTAAAAAGTATTCCAAACAGCTTGAAGAATTAAACAAAAACAAAGACAAGTTCATTTCGGTTTTAGCTCACGATTTAAGAGGTCCATTTACACCAATTTTAGGTTACACTGAATTACTTGCTACAAGTGCTGAATACCTGACTTACCAGGAAATAAAAGAATATGCTCATAGTCTCGATGTTATTGTAAAAAATCAATTTCAGCTGTTGGAAAATGTTCTTGACTGGAGCCGACTCGAAGGAAACAGACTAAAAATTGAACCAAAAGAATTAAACTTATTTGATGAAGTAAAAAAAGTTCTTAATCTCTATCAGCCAATTTACAGTGATAAAGAAATTCAAATAATTGAGAAAGTTGATCCTGCTTATGAAATTATCACAGACCAGCATGCGCTAAATACTATTCTAAGAAATTTAATTTCTAATGCAATCAAATTTACTCCACGCAAAGGAACTATTCAGATTATTGCATCAAAAGAAAATGATGGTTATAAAATTAAAATTATAGATTCAGGAATAGGCATACCAAAAGAAAATCTTTCCAAAATTTTTGGCGGTGAATTTGGTTTTACAACAAGGGGAACAAATAACGAGAAGGGAACAGGACTTGGTTTAACAATTTGCAAAGAATTGGTTGAAAAACTTGGTGGTAAAATCTGGGTTGAAAGTGAAGTTGGAAAGGGAAGCACATTTACAATTGTTATTCCAAATATGAAAATCGAAAATCAATAATACTTATTAAAACTCAAGAGTCATTTTCAAATAAGCATAGCTCGAGTAGAATGATTTTTCTTTTGTAATATTTTTTTGAATCAAATAAGAATAATTCAAATCAAAGAATATTTCTCTAAAAGGTTCATAACGAAATCCAAGAGTAAAAATATCTTTATTTATTCTTTCGCCGTCTAAAAATTTTATGTGCTGTGCATCTATTCCATCTCTGAATGGTTGAAATGCATCTCCTCCTGCATTAAAGACTAAGTTGCCCTGAGCATCATAAATATTTTCACCTGAACGAATATGCTGATATTCAAACCTTCCTCTTAACTTTTCAGAAAAGTTATATGAAAGTTTAGAATAAATTTCATCTGCATTTGGTCCAATTCTATGTCCAAGTAATTCACCATGTGCAGTGTATGAATTTTTAATGTTAGTATGGCTATAAACATAAGGACGAATTTTTGTGTATTCCAGTACTAATGATAAATCATTAATTGAAAATGGTGAATACCAGAAAGCTCCAATTTGATATGCAGTTTTATTTGAATATAATTCTAAATCCTGAAGATGTGAAAGAATATTTTCATCAAGAAAAAATGTAGCTTGAATTTCGAGATTTTTAAGAAAGTCCGATTGAAAATCTAAGAAGAGAACCCCATTGTCCCTATCCTGAAGCGACATCTCTTCGAATTTATAAAATGCAAAAGGATTTAGATATGCAAGGTCAATTCCTCTTCCAGTGTAAATAACTGCTTCTCCAATGCCCGCTTCGAACAAATCTTTGAATGAAAATTTCAATTTGTTGTATGCATAAAATTTTGTGTAATTAAGAGAGCGATCAACATGAAATTCGCCAACTGTAGTTGCATGAAGAGAAGAAAAACTAATTATGCCATAATTAAAATCCATTTTAATAAAATCGAGATAAGGATGGTCGCCAGAAAGAACTAATTTGCTTCCATAACCATAACCTAATTTTATTTTTTCTCTTCCTATCTGAAATGATAATTTCATTTTATCAATTGGTTCGTTGAAGTATCTTAAGTATCCTTCAGTAAAATCATAGTTGCCGATATTTTCAATGTTTTCGTAGAATTTAAAATTGTATCTTAATCTTGGATCGAATGTAGTAGCATAATTTTGAGAACCTGCAACTCCTCCTTTCTGAACAGTCAAATTATAACCAAGTTTATCGAACAGAGTGCCGCGAAGCCTAAAGCCAATATCAAACAATTCTGAGTTATTGATTTCAGGTTTTAAATTTTGTCCATGCAATGCTCTTCCAAGCATTTCGAGATATAGGTTTGCTTTCTCTTCTCGGTAAGCATAAATGTATTTTATTTTATTTGAAAAAATATCAAGCAAGTCTTTTGAAAATATTTCTGAATAACCTGCAAACTGCATTGTGTTTGTTGAATCGGCTAAATCATCATAAAATTCATCCTGATATTTTTTTAACAATCTTTTCTCCGTATCACTTAACAAATTAAATTTGGCTTGAATTTCTTCAAGATGATTTCGAACTTCTGCCCTTGACATTACTGGATTATCATCATGAATATTCTGTAATATTTTTTTCACTTTCATTTCTTTAAGAAAAACATAAACATCATGTTCAATTGGAACATTTTCCTGCTGTGCATAAAATGTTGATGACAAAAAAAGAAGCAGAAGGAGAAATAATTTTAATTTCATAACATTCAACATAAATTTTGTGATTAGTAAAAAATAATTTTTATTTATTTGATGGGATACTTCATTGTGTTCTTCATTATAAATTTTTCAGAAGTTACTTATTAATCATTTTCAAGTTAATTAAAATTAATCAAAACAATAAACTCCTCTCAATAATTTTTACAAAAAAGTTTTGAGGGGTAATAAAAATGAATTCAGAAATTTTTTATGTAATTGATTATGCATCTACATTTTTGGGTGCAAGAAATTTATTATAAAGCAATAAACCAGCAATTGTGAGCAATCCAATAGAACTAAAAATTATCCAGAGTAAAGTAGGGTTTTTAAGATTATCAACAAAATGAACATAAAGATTTGCACCAAGTATTCCGCCAATTCCGCTGCCTAAAACACCATATAAAAATGCATATCCAAGATAAAGTGCTTTTTTATCTTCGGGAGCAATTAATCCAACATAACTAATAAACTTTGGATGCGCAGTCATCTCTCCAATTGAAAAAATGAAAATTCCAGCAATAAAAACAAAAGGATGAGTTGATACAGCAAGAATTGCCATTCCAAGTGTTCCAAGAGTAATTCCTGCAATCATTGTTGGAAGAGCTTTTTTATTCTTAACTAAATTTGAAATAAAAATTTGCAGAACAATAATTGTTCCTGCATTGATAACAGTAACATGCTCAACATCAAACTTCCAGTTTGGATTGGATACAAAAATTGATAAGAATGAATTTACAAGTTTATTTACAGGTTCAGTATCAACATAATCTTTTACATACCAAAGAACTGTATCGAACTGCTGGAAATATAAAATCCAGAAACCCGAATAAATTACAATCATAATCACAAATCTAAAATCTCCAAGAACTTTGAACATATCAAATAATACATTCTTCAATGTTTTAGTGCTCGTTGGTTTTTCGGGTTCTTTATATACAAAAAGATTTAAGAGCAAAAGCCAGCCTGTTCCAATTGCTGCCATTATAAAAATATATTTCCATGAAATTTGTTTAAGCATTGGGACAAGAATTAATGGAAATAAAAATGCACCAAGATTAATTGACCAGTAATAAATTCCAAATGCAAGTGTGGAATTTGATTTATCTGTTGTTCTTGCAATTGTTCCAGAAATTATTGGTTTGAAAAAGCCGGCACCAACTGCCATCAAAATCAAACTTGCAAATACAAGAGCATAAGAAGTAAATAAAGAAGTGAGAAAATATCCCAAACTCATCATAACAAATGCAAACATTAATGTTTTTCTGTAACCAAATCTATCTGCAATTGCACCAGAAAGAATTGGAAGAAAATAAAGTAATGGTGTAATTGTGCTTTTAATTACTCCAACGCTTTCTTTAGAAAAACCCAAGCCTCCTTCGTTTGCATTCAAAACAAGATAGACAGACAACACAGACATAACTCCATAATAAGAGCCGCGTTCAAAAAATTCCATTACAATTACTGTCCAAAAATTCTTTGAGAAAGATTTTAGGATGCTTGCTTTGGAACTGGGACTTTCATTCATAAAATTCCAACAAATAAATGGATGAATAATGCAAAGATATGAACTAATTATTTTGTAATCATTTCTTTTTCATCAATATGTAGAATTTCTTTTTCAACTTCTCCAACAACTACATTGCTTACAGATTTAGTTTTTTCAGATAAGTAAGAATAAATAACTGGAATTACAAACAAAGTTAATATAGTTGAAAAAATTAAACCGCCGATTACTGCTATTCCCATAGAAACACGACTTTCAGAACCAGCACCAAGTGCAAGTGCAATTGGCAGTGTTCCAAGTATTGTTGAAAAACTTGTCATCAAAATTGGTCTCAATCGTAAACGAGCAGCTTCCTTAACAGCTTCGATTACTGATAGTCCCTGTGCTTTTTTCTGATTAGCAAATTCTACAATTAAAATTCCATTTTTGGTTACAAGTCCAATTAACATAATTTGACCAATTTGACTAAAGATGTTTAGTGTTTGATTAAAATACCAGAGAGAAAATAGTGCCCCTGCAATTGCAAGCGGAACTGTGAACATAATAATCAGCGGGTCACGAAAACTTTCGAACTGAGCTGCAAGTGTTAAATAAATTAGAATCAAAGCCAGAACAAATGTAAAAAGAAGACTTGAAGAACTTTCAACAAAATCTTTGGATGCACCTTCAAGTGCTGTAGAAAAATTATCATCAAGAACTTTTTTAGCAATGGCATCCATTGCTTTAATTCCATCGCCGATTGTTTTGCCTGGTGCAAGACTTGCAGAAAAAGTTGCACTCACATACCTGTTAAATCTATAAAGCTGCGGAGGATTACTTCGTTCTCTCATTGTTATAAGATTATCCAATTGAATTAATTCACCTCTATTATTTCTTACATACAGCGAAGCAAGGTCAATTGGTTTATTTCTATTTTCACGAAGAACCTGACCAATAACCTGATATTGTTTTCCATTCATTATGAAATAGCCAAATCTTTGACCACTATAAGCAAGCTGAAGTGTTTGAGTGATGTCCATTGCAGTTACACCAAGTTCTCTTGCTTTTGTTCTATTGATTTCAACAACAATTTCAGGTTTGTTGAATTTCAGATTAACATCTACATTTGCAAATGTTGGGTCTTCTTGAGCAGCTTCAAGAAATTTTGGAACAACTTCTTTCAGCTTTTCAAAATTTGGAGCCTGAATAACATATTGAACTGGCAGTCCTCCTCTTCTTGTAGAAATTGATTGACTTTGAACAACAAATGAACGAGCATCATTTAGTTTACGTGTAATGCCAGTAATTTGTTCTGCAATTTCTTGTTGAGTTCTCTTTCTCTTAGAAGCATCAGTAAGAGTTAATCGAACAAAACCGCTGTTAGCACCACTTGATCCACCTCCTCCAGCTGTTACAGAAATAATTGCTTCTGTTTCTTTGATTGAATCCTGGAGAATTTTTGTCATTTGCTGAATATATCTGTCCATCATTTCGAATGATGTTCCTTCAGGCATTGTGGATTGAACACGTATTTCACCGCGATCTTCAATTGGTGCAAGTTCTGACTGCAGATTTGTTCCAATTAAAAAAATTATTATGATTGAAACAATCATTATAACAAAAGCAAGCCATCTCTTTTTCATAAAACTTTCAAGTGCATTTCGATATGAATTTTCAATCCATCTAAAGAATGGCTCTGTTTTATAATAAAACCAGCTATGTTTTTCTTTTGATTTCAATAATCTTGAACTTAACATTGGTGTTAATGTCAATGCAACAAAAGCAGATATAATTACAGAGCCGGCAATTACAACTCCAAATTCTACAAACAATCTTCCTGTAATTCCGCGCAGAAACATTATTGGAAGGAATACTGCTGCAAGTGTAATTGTTGTCGAAATTACTGCAAAGAAAATTTCCGATGAACCTTTTGTTGCAGCTTCAATAGGATTCATGCCCTGTTCAATTTTTTTGTAGATATTTTCAAGAACAACAATTGCATCGTCAACCACAATTCCAATTGCAAGAACCAATCCCAAAAGTGTAAGAACATTAATTGAAAAATTTGCAAGATACATTATGAAAAACGAACCAATTAATGAAACCGGAATTGCAATAATCGGAATTAATGTTGTTCTCCAATCTCTTAAGAAGAAAAAAATAATTAAAATTACCAGAGCAAAAGCCAGTAAAATTGTTTCTTTAACTTCCGCAATAGAATTACGAATGTATTTTGTTACATCAAATCCAACACCAAGTTCAATATCTGGAGGTAAATCTTTTTTAATTTGTTCAATTCGTTTGTAAAATTCATCAGCTATCTGTATATGATTTGCACCAGGTTGAGGAATAAGAACAACTCCAACCATTGGAACTCCATCGCGCCTTAATATAGAGCGGTCATTTTCCGGATACAATTCAGCATATCCTACATCTTTAAGTCTGACAATTGCTCCATTTGATTCTTTGATGATTAGGTTATTAAATTCATCAACAGTTGATAATCGGCTTAGAGTTCTTACAGTTAATTCTGTATTGCTTCCTTCAATTCGTCCAGAAGGCAGTTCAATATTTTCTCTATTCAAAGCATTTCTAATATCAAGAGGAGTAACACCATGTGCTGCAAGTTTTGATGGATCCATCCATAAACGCATTGAATATCTGCGTTCACCCCAAATATTTACCTGACTTACTCCTGGTATTGTTTGCAATCTTTCCTTAAAAATATTTTGAGCAATATCAGTTAATTGAAGAAGATTTTTTTTGTCGCTTTTGATATTTAAGAAAACAATTGGTACTGCATCAGCATCTGCTTTGGATATAGTTGGCGGATCAACATCTTGGGGAAGACGAGCACGTGCAATTGAAACTCTATCTCTAACATCATTTGCTGCTGCTTCAAGGTCTACCGAAACATCAAATTCAACTGTAATTACACTTCTACCGTCACGGCTTACTGAAGTTAATGAACGGATTCCAGCTATTCCATTAATTTGTTCTTCGAGTGGTTCTGTAATTTGTGATTCTATGACTTCTGCATTTGCACCAACATAACTTGTTGATACTGTAATTATAGGCGGGTCAATGCTTGGGTATTCTCTTACTCCTAAAAAAGTATAACCAATAATTCCAAATAAAACGATTGTAAGCGACATTACTATAGCAAGAACAGGTCGACGTATGCTAATTGATGATAAACTCATATTAATCTTTTCTTTTTGTTATCAAACATTTTTTGAAATTATTTAATTCATTAAGTTGAGCTTAACTTTAAGATTTGGTTTCAATTGAATAATTCCTGAGGTAATTAATGTATCACCAGCTTTAAGTCCACTTAGTATCTGAACTTCTTTTTCTGTTCTAATTCCAGTTGTAACATATTGTGGAACAGCTTTCCCATTTCGATAAACAAAAACTTTTTCTCCTTCAAAATCTGGAACAATTGTTTCTGATGGAACCAGAATTGCATTATTAAATTCTTCAAGCACAATATCGATTTCAACATAAGCTCCTGGTGTAAGTTCACCTCTTTCATTTGGAATTACAGCACGTGCTTGGACCGTTCTTGTATTCTGGTCTATCTTCGGTTCTACTGCATAAATTTTTCCAGTATAAACTTTGCCTGTTGAAGATGACCTGACATAAATTGTTTTTCCTTCCCTAATTAAACCAAAATATTTTTGGGGAACAGAAAAATCAACTTTCATTGGATTAATATTTTGAAGAGTTGCAATTTTTGTTTGAGGTGAAATATAACTTCCAACACTCACAGAACGCAGTCCAATTATTCCATCAAATGGTGCTCGTATTTCTGTTTTTTCTATTTGTGCTTGAGTAAATTCAATATCTGCAAGAACTGAATTAAGCTCTCCAAGTGCCACATCATATTCCTGCTGACTTGTAAGATTTTTTTCGAGAAGTTGTTTGTATCTATATTCTTTATCTCTGGCTAATGTTTCACGAGATTTATTTTTCTTTAATGTTGCCTGCAGTTCTGCATCATTTATCTTAACAAGAAGATCTCCCTTTTTAACTCTTTTCCCTTCTTCAAATAAAATTTGAGTAATCTTTCCGGTGATTTCACTTCTAATCTCAACTTCTTCATTACTCATCAATGTTCCGTTAGAAAAAATTTTATTCTGCAAATATTTGGGTTTTATTATGATGCCATTTACATTCAAAGCCTGCATTCTTGGACTTTGAGAAGGTGAGTCATTATTCTTATTTATTATGATTTTGGGCAAAATTAATATGATTAGTAAAATGATTATAGCAATCCAGATAGAAAATTTTTTCATGTTTTTCATAATTGACCTGTTTTAATTAAGATAGTACAATATGCATGATTTTGACAAATAGAATTCCCAATTAGATTAATTAAAATCATAAAACTGAATTATTTACTTGAGGATTAAAGATGATGTACCGTGGATAAAAAAGATTTTTTATGTTTTCGAATCATTATTTCTTGTTTTAAATATTTTATAAAAGCAATAGAATACAAGTAAAATTATTGCACCCCATGCAAGAAACATAAAGATGTAACCAGAAGTTTTCATAATCCATCATTTTTTTATTAAGTGGAATAATATGTTAAGTGAACTTAATTATAGTAGTTGAAAGTATCAATAGAAATCAACTTAATTTAATACTGTTGTAAAGAAATTTTACATTGAAATGAACTTTTATGCACAAGGAAAACTTATATCTTAAACCATATTAAAAAACTTTCTGTCAAATAAACGATTTTAGAAAAAATAAAGGTGCTTTTTATGGCAAAAAATACTCTTAAGATTTTGATTGCATTTTTGTTTACATCATTTTTATCATTTGCACAGCCAAGACAAATGGGAAGCGGCGAAATAGTTGGTTATGTTTATGATGCTTCTTCTTCTGTTCCAATGGAATTTGCTAATATTGTTTTGTTTAGAGCATCAGACAGCACACAAGTAACTGGAACTGTTACAAATTCTCAAGGTTATTTCTCTTTAGAAAACATTAGAAGCGGAAATTATTATTTAAGAGTAAGTTTTATCGGATTTGAAAATACATTCATTAACCAAATTCAAATAAGAGGAAATACAAAAGTCGATTTGGGAAAAATTTATCTTAAACCAAAAACCATTCAAACAAAAGATGTTGTAGTAAGCGGCGAGAGAGCTCAAATATCTTATCAGATTGACAAAAAAGTAATTAATGTTAGCGAGAGTTTTTCATCAATTTCCGGAACTGCTGTAGATGTACTTGAAAATATTCCATCAATTACAGTTGACATTGATGGAAATGTAAGTTTAAGAGGCAGTGGAAACTTTACAGTATTAATTGATGGCCGTCCATCTATCTTGCAAGGCAGCGAAGCATTGCAGCAAATTCCAGCAAGTGCAATTGAAAACATTGAAATCATTACAAATCCATCTGCAAAATATGACCCTGAAGGAACGGCTGGCATAATCAATATTGTAATGAAAAAAAATAAAAATATTGGTGCAAGCGGAATGTTGAATTTGAATGGCGGCTTGAGAAATAAATACGGCGGTGAAGCTGTTGGTGATTTTAAAAGAGATAATGTGCAAGTGACACTCGGTGCAAATTATAACAATAGAAATATGTATATCAATTCTGTTGAACGCAATTGGACTTATGATGGAATAAAAACTTCTTATTACAATTCTGATGGAAGAATGAATAGAAAAATGAATTTCTGGGGACTACGCGGAAGTGTATCTGTTGATTTTGGCAGCAACAATATCTCTTTAGGCGGAAGATGGGGAGGAAGATCTTTTGGCGGAAACTCAAATAGAAATTATAGTGAATGGACTTCTCTAAATGAAAATCCCTTAAGTTATTTGAGTTATACCGATGATAATCGTTCCGGTGATTATTATGAAATATTTACTAACATCAAACATCAATTTGAACAAAAGGGACATGAAATAACTGCCGACATATCTTACAACTCAAGCCAATCAAATAGTGAATCGACAAATAAATTATTTAATATCAATCAAATCATAACTGGAAAAAGAACCGAGGAAGATGAACCAGAAAATCAATTGAGAACTAAAATTGATTACACACTTCCACTTGGTTCAAATAGAAAATTTGAAGCTGGTTATCAAGGAATAATTGAAAAATCTGGTGAAGACCACAAGTTGTTCGATTTTAACAGAACATCAGAAATTTTTGAGCTCAATCAGCAGTATAGCAATAAATCAGATTTTTCAAGAAATGAACTTGCATTTTATACACTTTACTCAGATAAAATTTCTTCATTTGGTTATCAGCTTGGTTTTAGAACAGAATACACGGGCATCAAAACAATATTAAACGAAACAAATCAAAGCTTCACTATCAACAGATGGGATTATTTTCCAACAATTCATTTCTCATACGAAATTTTTCCTGGACATCAGATAATGTCGAGCTATGCAAGAAGAATTAATCGTCCACGCGGATGGGATTATGAACCATTTTATACATGGATGGATGCTTACAATGTACGAGTAGGTAATCCATCTTTGCTTCCAGAACTTATTGATTCTTACGAATTAAGTTATCAGGCATTATTCGGAAAAACTGTTTTTTCAATTGATGCATATTACAGAGTAACAAATAATAAAATTGAGCATGTTCGTTCTGTCTATTCAGAAAATGTTAATCTTGAATCTGTAAAAAATGTTGGAAAAGATTACTCGTTGGGAACAGAGTTATTCTTTAATTTCGACTTAATCAAAAACTGGAATGTAAACTTAATGGGTAATCTATACAATTATAAAATTGAAGGTGACTTAAATGGAATCCCATTTTCTCGAAACAGCTTTAATTGGAATTTGAGATTTAATAATAACATTAAATTATTTAGTTCAACACAGCTGCAAATTAATTTTATGTATAACAGTCCAACGGTTTCGTCTCAAGGAAGAAGAGAAGGTTTTGTTACAACAAACATTGGACTTAAACAAGATTTAATTGGAAAAATGTTAACAGCTACTTTGCAGGTTAGAGATTTATTTGGGGCATCGAAATTTAAAACGGAAACTCAATCATTCGATTTTTATAATTATCGTTCCGCAGAGCGTGAATGGCCTATGGTCATGCTGAATTTGAGATTTAACATCAACAATTATAAAAATGAAAGAAGAGAACAAGAACGTCCAGACGAAATGGAGATGCAAGGAGAATACGAAAATTAATTTTATAATCGGGCACAGAATTTTTTCTGTGCCCATTTTTAATTCCTTCAAGATAATCCCTGCCAATTATGAAATATCCCCATCAAAAAAACTCTATTAATAAACAATTTTTCTTAATTAAACTTAGATTGATAAAAATTACTATCATACGCATCTTTTGTTTCTTAATTTCATTTCTTAATTTGACTTTCAGTTAATTCCTTTTCATATATTCAATTTATAAACATCATTAGAGAAATATTATGGGAAACATAATTTCTAGTAAAACTTCAAAATCGTTTATTTCTTTAATAACGATACTATTTTTCATTTTATTGTTTTGTACAGAATTTATTTCGGGACAATCAAAAAAATGGGTTGGCACATGGGCAACAGCACCTCAGCTTGTTGAACCAAACAATATGCCTCCCTCTCCAGGTTTAACAAATAATTCATTAAGACAAGTAGTTCGAGTTTCTATAGGCGGCGATACAATTAGACTTAAAATTTCTAATGAATTTAGTTATCAACCAGTTGAAATAAAATCTGTTCAAATAGCTGCATCAACTGGAGGAAGTTCAATTGATGTATCAACCAACAAAGAATTAACATTTAATGGCAAATCTGAATTAACAATTAGTCCAGGAACTGCGGTTACATCTGACCCAATTGCATTTGAATTAAAACCAAGAATGGATGTTGCTATAACAATTTATTTTGGACAAACATCATCAACTGTTACTGGACATCCTGGTTCTCGAACTACTTCTTACATAATTTCAGGAAATAATCCAGAAGTAAAAGATTTTACTGGCGCAGTTACAACTGACCACTGGTATAACATTAATGCAATTGAAGTATTAGTTCCATCAAATTATGCGAGTGTTGCAATTCTCGGCAATTCAATTACAGATGGAAGAGGTTCAACCACAAACATGCAAAATCGCTGGACTGATATTTTTTCAGAAAAACTCTTGCGAGATCCGAGAACTCAACATATCGGTGTTTTGAATCTTGGAATTGGCGGCAATTGTGTTTTGTCACAATGTCTTGGTCCATCAGCTGTAAGCAGATTTGACAGAGATATACTTGGCCAATCGGGTGTAAAGTGGATAATTGTATTTGAAGGAGTAAATGATATTGGAAGTGTAAAAACTGCCGATGCAGCAAAAACTGTTGCAAATAATCTCATCGATGCTTATAAACAGATGATTGCCAAAGCTCATGTAAAGAACATTAGAATTTATGGTGCTACAATAATGCCATTTAAGGGAAACCAATATTATAATCAATATAGTGAATTATGCCGAAGCATTGTCAATCAATGGATTCGAACAAAAGGAAATTTTGATGCATGTATTGATTTCGATAAAATTATGCGTGACCCACAAGATACATTAAGAATAATTTCATCATTTCAGAATGATGGTTTGCATCCTGATGCTGAAGGTTATAAAAAAATGGGAGAATCAATTGACTTAAACTTATTCACCCAAGAAGATACTGTTTTTCAGCAGGGTCAACTCGAATATCTATGGTTTGAAGCTGAAAGATTTGTAAAAGAAGGAAGTAATTACAATATCATTTCAGATGCTGCTGCATCTAATGGAAAATACATAACGGTTCGAGCAGGAATTCAATCAATTAATTCACCGCCCTTGTTACAAGAAGATTTACTTACAATTCCATTTAATGTAAAACTTGATACAACCTATTATGTTTTTGCACGGGTAAATTGTCCCACATACGATGATGATTCATTCTGGATTACAGTTGATAACAATCAATTTTATAATTCCAATGGATTAAAAACAAACGGCTGGGAATGGAAAAAATTAAACAGCTATCAATTAACAAAAGGGAATCACACAATTCAAATTGGATATCGCGAAGATGGCGCCTGTCTTGATAAACTTTGCATTACAAATGATATTACTGCCCCAGCTGGATTTGGTGGAATTGATTCTTCAGTAATTACGAGTATTATTCCATCAGAAATAAAATATAAATATTCTTTAGAACAAAATTATCCAAATCCATTTAATCCCGCTACAACAATTAAATTCAGCATTTCAACAAGTTCATTTGTAACATTAAAGATATATAACACGCTTGGAAAAGAAATATCTACTTTAATTTCAGAAAAATTGCCGGCTGGCATTTATTCTTTAAATTGGAATGCTGCAGACTTACCAAGTGGAATATATTTTTACAGATTAATCGCTGGTTCTTTTACACAAACAAAAAAACTTGTATTGCTGAGATAAGTTCTTTTTCAACATGATTTTAAGCAGCATAAATATTCTTTTTGAAATAATAAATTCACGCCTTCAATAAATTCATTAAGTTTCTTAAAAGTAAATTCAATCAAAGCAATATAATATTACAATTGAGTATGAATTTTAAAAAGTTGATAGAATTTAATATTTGTGGTAAAAAATTTTATCGGTTAGTAAAATAGAGTTTAAGGGTAATAAGAAAAAAAGCGACCCATGGTATTGGGCCGCTTAAATACATCTATAAGATGCAAAATATTATCTAATTATAGAATTTCAATCAGCTGAATGTTGAAGTTCAAATCCTCGCCAGCCAATTCATGATTTGCATCTATCATTACACCATCTGGTAATACTTCAACAACGCGCAAAGCAAGAATTTGATTATCCGCTGTCTGCATGTGAAGTTTCATTCCAACTTCTGGATTTAAATCCGGGGGAAGATTCGCATTGCTAATTTTGATAATCAAATCATCTCTTCGAGCACCATAAGCTTCTTCAGCCGGAATTGTGATGTTAATTGATTCGCCGGGCTGCAGACCAATAACAGCTTCTTCGAATTTTTCCAGAATTGTTCCATCGCCTATGGTAAACTCTAAAGGTTCACCACCAATTGATGAATCAAATTGTTTACCATCTTTCAGCGTTCCTGTATAATGAACTCTTACAGTATCGCCGCTTTTTGCTACTGCCATATTAAATTACCTCCAACGACTATAAGTCGTTTCTTTTTGTTTTGTTATTAATTTGTTTATACCACTTTAGAAATTCTTTCAGTCCTAACAGAAATGATTTCCTTATTATGGATTGTTAATAAACGAGTTGCAACAGCGTGGAATACAAAGTGAATCAGCAGCAACCTGCTCAAATATAAACAATTATATATTTATTAAAAATTTTATTCGAAAAATTTTTTTACCTGCATTAATCAAAAATAAATATCTCTGGCTCAAATGTTTTTTATAAACTCAAGAAAGTATAATTATATATTTTTGTGTACTAAAATTTCATACACTATGCCAAGAAGAAAACATATAAAAATTGCAGAAGTCAGAACTTTTCCAAATGTATTTGATTACAAACAGGAAAATATTGAAGAAAAAATCATTAGTTTTTTTGGAACCGTTAAACCCGTTACACTTGAACTTGGATGCGGTCAGGCAGATTATTCAATTAATCTTGCCAAACTTTATCCAAACAGAAATTTTATTGGAGTTGACAGAAAGGCTGCACGCTTGTGGAATGCTTCCAAAAATGCAACGAAAGAAAATTTGAATAATGTAGCCTTTTTAATCGCATACATTGAAAAACTTGACGAGATTTTCAAACAGATAAAAGCTGAAGAAATCTGGATTACTTTTCCAGACCCATACCCAAGAAGAAGCAGCATGAAAAAACGTCTTGTTCACCCAAGATTTCTTGAAGTATATAAAAAACTACTACTGCCAGAAGGAAAAATATTTTTAAAGACAGACGATGAAACTTTGTTTACTTATGCATTGAATGTTATTGAAGAGGAAAATTTAATCTTGCACAAAGCTACAGAAGATCTTTACAAATCAAATTCGCTTTCCGAAGAAGAAAAAATTCAAACAAAATATGAAAAACAACATCTGGCAGAAGGGAAGAAAATTAAACTGATTTGTTTCTCATTCAATAATTAAGTTTATTTTCTTTTAATAACAAGTTCAATTTTATAATCTTCCTTTTTAATTACCTTGTCAATTTCGGGATAGGGCATTAATGAATTTAATTTTACTTCATAACCATAAATTAAAACAGATTTAGGTTCCAATGTCGTATGAAGAATAGTTTGAGTAATTTCTTCATTATTTGAAAAACTAAGTATAACTTCTCCATCACCTGCCCAAACACAAATAGCATAAAGCGGACATCTTGAATCTGCTGCAACATCTTCAAAAGTTAGAGTTAAATTATCATCAAGCAATATTTTTTGTTTATAGCCCAATTTCACAACAAGAGAATCATTTGTTTTTACAGTATAATTTTTTAGTTCGGGAGGAACAACTCCATCATGTTCAAAGCAGGATGATAAAAACAATGCAAATAGAATTAAACCCCCAGTAATTAACTTTCTCATATCATTTCCCTTTTAAGATGTGATTATAAAATAAAAAATTTATTTGAATAATTTTATTTCATCATCAGTCAAATATCTAAATTTACCTTTTGCAAGATTTCCCAACTTAATTTGTCCGATTGAAATTCTGATTAATCTGAGCACATTAACTCCAAAATGTGAAAGAAGTCTTCTTATGTGTCTATTTTTTCCTTCATCAAGAACAATTTCAAGCCAGCTGTTCTTCTTTCCAAATCTTATAATCTTGGCATCTTTTACATTTAAGAATTCTCCTTCATCATAACAACCTTTGAAAAGTTTTTTAATTAAATCTTCATCTGCAATTCTATCAATCTGAACATGATATTTTTTTTCAATGTGATTATCAGGGTTCAAAATGTTATTTGCCCACTCAGTATCATTTGTGAAAAGAAGAAGTCCTTCGCTTGCTTTATCGAGTCTTCCAACAGGAAAAATATAAGGCAAATCAGAATCTGCAAAGCATTGAAAAACTGTTTGACGGTTTTTCTCATCCGACAATGTTGTAACCAATCCTCGTGGTTTATTCAAAGCAATATAAATTTTGTTTGTCTCAGAAATAACTTTATTTTCAACTGAGATAGTATCTTTGTTCAGATTAACTCTTTTATGAACATCTTTAATTAATTCACCATTTACAAAAACTTTTCCTTCATGAATCAATTTTTCAGCCTGTTTTCGAGAACAATAACCAAGCTTTGACAATGCACGTGGAAGACTGACAATCATAATCAACTAAATACTTTTTTGTTAAAATAACTTTTTTATTCAATAGGATTCAAAAATTTCTTTACTTATTCGATTATTAAATAGCGATTTATCACTTTTCGTGAGTGCATGCTTTGAGAAATTTTTTCAAAAAATTATTTAGAAAAAAGAAGAATCTTCTAAAAGAAAGAGCATTACTGTGTGAGGAACGAAACAGATTAATTCTTAATAACCTTGATGCAATTGCATATCAAATTGATGTAAGAAATCCACAGTTAATTTATATGGAGGGAAATGTAGAAGAGCTTACCGGTTATTCAAAAGAGGAATTTATAAATGGGAAAAAATTCTGGATTGATATAATTCACCAAGAAGATGTGAATAAATTTTTGAACGAAGCAAAAAATCTGGCTTTATTAGATAACTACACTGCAGACAATGAATACCGAATAGTTCATAAAACTGGAAAAATTCTATGGGTTAGAGATATTGCAACAACATTCAAGGATGATAAAAAAATAATTCATGGAATTTTGTATAACATCACTCAATACAAAGAGAATGAAGAAAAATTAAAATTAGTAAGCTACTCAGTTGATAATTCAAGGATTCCAATTTTCTGGATTGGTAGCAAAGGTGAAATTTTATATGTAAACAAAGCCGCTTGCAATTCTCTTGAATATTCTGAAGAAGAACTTTTGAAAATGACCGTTTTCGATATTGACCCAAATGTAAAAAAAGAAAATTGGGAAGAACACTGGCAAAAAACAATTGAAAAGAAATCCTATACATTCGAAACAACTCATCGTTCAAAATCTGGAAGAGAATTTCCCGTTGAAATTTTTGTTGATACTATCAAATATAAAGGAGAGTACATTCACACCGACATCGTTAATGACATATCTGAAAGAAAAAAGTATGAACAGCAGCTGATAGAAGCTAAAGAAAAAGCAGAAGTATCAGACAGATTGAAAACTGCTTTTCTATCTCAAATGTCGCACGAAATAAGAAGCCCGCTTCAAAAAATTCTTGGATTCGTTGAACTAATTAAAGAATACATAGAATATTCAAATGATAATGTTGATCCTGATATACATGAATACTTCACACTGATAAACTTATCAAGCCGAAGATTGATAAGAACAATTGACACAATCCTGAATATGTCGGAGATGCATACAAATTCATACACGCCAATTTTTGTTGAACGCGACCTCTATTCACTTGTATATGATATTTATCAGGAATTTAAACATGATGCATCCGTTAAAAAATTGGATTTCAGTTTCGAAAGTTTAACGAGTAATTCGAAAATAAAAATTGATGAATACAGCACAATTCAGATATTTGAAAACTTGATTGACAATGCAATAAAATATACGGACAGAGGTTTTGTGGTTATTTCTATTGGAAGAGATACAAAAAATAATTTATATGTTGAAATCAGCGACTCTGGTATTGGAATGACAAAAGAATTTATGAATAAATTATTTTATCCATTTAATCAGGAAGAAATTGGTTATACAAGAACTTATGAAGGTTTGGGTTTGGGACTTGCACTTGTAAAAAAATACTGCGATTTAAACAACGCAATTATTGATGTGAAAAGTGAAAAAGGAATTGGAACAACAATAAGAGTTACGTTTCAAACATTGCAGCGGGGTGGCAGTCACTCAACAAATTTTTATCAAACTATTTCACAGAATAAATTATAGAATTATTCTTGATATAACCTTTTTGAATAAGCTCATCAGTAGCTTCCGTAATAATAAATTTATATACCCAACTCAGCCACTCGCGAAATGATGTTTCATCTTTATAAGTTGAATTCAAAAAATATTTAACGAGCTTTGGTTTTTGTTTATCGAGATTTTCAATTAAATCCTTTGTAATAATAGATGCCATTTCTTTAAAATGATTTTCATCATCTTTGTTGATATGCAATTTAATATTTTTATGAAGAGTAAAATTTTTTGATGCTATTTGAATCGGTTTTTCAGAATAAAAATTTTTTGAGTAAACTCTAACTGAATCATTAAATTCTTTAATAGAGTTTTCAAAATAAATCATTGAATCATTATTATCCTTCAACTGAAAGAGAGCAGCATAATAATTTTTATTCCCTCTTTTTGTTGGAACTGATTTTATAAATTTTTCTTGAATATTATTCTGCTGCCATTTATTCAAAACTACATTACTCAATACAAATAAAGACACTTCTTCAAAAGAAATTTTTTGAAATGAAGATTTTTCTTCCGAATTCAGAAAATGTTCTGAATAATAATTTTTAATTAATGGCAATCTGTCAATCACAATATCAGCAACAATTATTCCAATTGGTCTTGCAATTCTTTTTAATTGTTTCTGATTTTCCAAATCTACAATCATACAAGATGGAACAAATGTTCCATCTTCTTTCTTTTTAATCAGACTATTAGCAAAAAGAAAATTTATTTTCTCATCATACTCGGAATCGTTCAAGTCGAGATGTTTTTTTATTTCTTCTTCATCAAATTTGTTATGCAGAAGAATTAAAATCTCTTTGAAATATTTTTTATTAAGTTCTGTTTCAAGCGAATCATCTTGAGGTATGGTTTTAATAACAAAGTTTCCCTGTAAAACTTCATCAACATTTTTCTTTGAGCTGCATGCTGTAATTAGGATTATGATTAGAAATAAAAACTTCTTCATCCTGCTTTTTAATTTTTGTAACCAATTAAAAGAGAAAAACCAAAACTTGTATCTTTTCTTTCAATTTTTGAAATGCCTGCGCTATTTAGCCAGTCTCTCATCTCAGATTCTGTGTATGTATCTCCATTTTTTGTTCCTACAAGCATATTAAGTGCAAATAGAGCTCCGCCTGCAGGTTTTGTTCTATCTTCGTCCATTATCCAGTCTTTAATTATGATTTGACCATTTTTATTCAGCAAATCCGCGCATTTTTTAATCAGTAATTTATTTTCATCAAAGCTGTTGCTGTGAACAATTGCAGAAAGGAAAATTAAGTCGTAATCACTGCCAAGATTATCTGTAAGATAATTGCCTTCAATAAATGAGATATTGTTCTTATATAAAAAATCATCAACATATTTTTTTGTTAATGGAATAACTTCCGGCAAATCAAAAATAATAGCATTCATATCATGATTAGCTTCAATAAATTTCATTGTGAATGCACCAGAGCCGCCGCCGACATCGAGCATTTTTTTAACATTTTTGAGTTCAATCATGTATGAAACAATTTTAGCTTCTTTCAAAGCACGATAATGCATTGCTGCAATGAATGAGTTTGTCCAGTCAGAATTTTCATGTGTTCTTTTATAAACAGAAGTTCCTTTTTTTACTGCTTCGGTTAAAGTACTCCAAGTTTTCCACAATTCATTAGTATGAAACAAACTGCCCATAAATTCAGGTTTGCCTTCAACAAGAAATTGAGATGCACTTTCTGAATTGTAAAATTTGCCGTGAATTTTTTTCAACAAACCCATTGCGCACAAAGCATTCATTAATCTGTCAGTTGCTCTTTCATCAGCATCTAATTTATCAGCAACTTCTTTTGATGTAAGCATATGTTTATCAATGACGGTAAAAATTTTTAATTCAACAGCTGTTAAAAGAATTCTGCTTTTCTGAAATGAATATGCAATATTTCTAATATCATCAGCTGTTAAAAATTTTTCTGATTGGTTCATATTTATATTCTTCTTCTAAAACCTTCGCCAAGAACTTCGTGAACATTGTAAATAATAACAAAAGCAGATGGGTCAATTGATTTTACGACATCAACAAGTTTAGAAACTTCTCTTAAAGGAACCACAGTAAGCAGCATTTCTCTTTCTACATTTCGGTAAGCTCCTCGTGTTTTAACTGCAGTGCAGCCGCGTCCCATTTCTTTCAAAATTGATTCTGTAATTTCATCATACTTATCAGAAATAATATATGCTGCTCTTGCGTAATCAAATCCATCAATTATCATATCAATTAATCTTGATGATACAAATAATAAAAAGACAGCATAAAATGTTAAAGTGAGAGCGGGGCGCTCTGGTGAAAGATGTTTAACATCAATAATAAAACCAGCCAGAGCAATAACAAAAAAATCAATAATCATAATTGCTTGACCTGGTTTTATTCCAAATCTTTTGTGAAGAATTGATGCAATTATATCCGAACCTGCTGTTGTGCCTTTGAATTTAAAAATGATTCCAAGTCCAACTCCAAGAAGAACTGAGCCAATAATTATCATAAAAAGAAAATCATTTTTGTAGAGGTCTAATACAGCTTGAGATTTATGAAGTTGAATTGAATGTAATCCGGGAATGTCGCCTCTGAACAAATCTATAAAAAATGAATTAAGAGAAAATCCAACAAAAGTTCTCATTCCAAATTTTTTCCCTAACTCTTTTAATCCCCAAATAAATAAAGGAACATTGAGCAACCATACAAGCACACCAACCGAAATTTTGTTGCCTGATAAATAATAAATTGCCATAGCAAGACCACTAACTCCGCCTGGCACTACACGTGCATCTACAAGAAATACTCCAATTCCAATTGACATTATTGCAGAACCAATAATAATTGCAAAATAATCAATGATTGGATACTTATTGAAAATTTCTTTTATCATATCAAGTTGCGATAATTTTTTTACCAAAAAATAGTGAGACCAAGAGAGTTAAAAAAATTACAGTTCACCTTTTTTATACATCATTTGAGTTTTTATTCTTAACATCTGTCTCTCGATAATTAAATCTGCAAGTTTTTCGGGAATTGCAGTTTTATCTTTTGAGTGTAATATTTCATGAACTTTCCTTTCATCAACATCAATTCTATAAAGATTAATAATAAACCTGTCAAAATTCCTTGACATTAATTCTTTTATCTTTTCAATCAGATATTCTCTAATGAATTTCTGGTCTGCTTTTGCAGGCAGAGATTCATCAGGAATAGATAAATCCTTTCTTAATTTCTGCATTAATAATGAAATTATTTCTTCTTCAGCCATGATTGGTTTATTTTATTTGTAAAATAAATCTTACTTAAGATAAACCATTACTTTTGTTTCTGAAAAATTCTGTGTGGTTAATTTATAAAAATAAATTCCACTTGAAAGCAAATGTTTATCTGCAGAGAAATTAATTTGATAACTGCCTGCCGATTTGAAATCTTCAACTAATGTTGCTGTTTCTCTTCCGAGCAAATCAAATACTTTTAATGTTACAAATGAAGGAACAGGAATTGAATAATTAATTATAGTTTCATTATTGAAAGGATTCGGATAATTTTGTTGAAGATAAAATGTATGCTGATTTCTATCTTCTTTCACATCAGTCGGTCCAGTAAACTTAAAAATTGCATAAACAGGCAAATGGTCTGAAGCAGAAATCAAAGAATCAGCCAGTTCTCTTCCAAAAGCATTATTGCCGTAATTAATTGCCCTGTTAAAATGATTGCCATCGTTTCCTACAATTGTATATGAACCATTAACATATTCAATTCCTCCGGGATCTTTTACTGCTTGAGAAATCAATATCATATCAAATCGAACTGTCAAATTTTGAGCATACATTGTATGTGTAAAGGCATAAGCAGGATTATCGCCCCATTCACCAACAGCATCGAGCGGGTCGATAACATAACCTTTTATTGTTTTATCAATTAATTTTTGAACCGCAGGTTCAGAACCAAACAAAGTGTTAAAGTCGCCAAGCACGATAAAATTTTTATTTGCTGGTAGTTGTGCTGTTCTTTTTCTTAATGAATCCACTGCAATTGCACGGCGCCGAATATTATCTGAATTATCTCCTGTAAGTGAATTTGCTTTTAAATGAACTGAAAAAATTATTAGTGTATCGTTTGTAAGTTTATTAATCAAAGGAAATTCATTGATTGGTCGTGTTTCTGCTGGATGAACAATGTTTCCAAGAGAAATAAATTTATCATCACGATAAAACAATACACTGTTCATGTTAGTTGATTCAACAAATTCAGCTACAGCATATTTATTTTCAACAACATAATTTAATAATTGATTAACCGAAGCTTTATCTTTCACTTCCTGACAAACAAGAATATCCGGCGAAACATAATTAATAACATACTTCAAAGCAGGATTATCCCAATCAAATTGATTTGGATTTGATGGTGTGGGATTGTAAGCAGTGTAATCATGAATATTATAAGTCATTATTCTTACATACTGTTGAGAATATAGGCTTATGGAAAAGAACAGAAAAATTAGAAATAAAATTTTTTGTTTCATTTTTAAAACCAAAATGTTATTAAATTTGTTATGAAGATGAACTTTCGATACATAAAATATAAAATTACAATGTTAACTAAAATGCTTACTAAAAATTCTAAAATGAGATTAATTAAAAGAATTGGTTTTTATTTCATTTTTATTGCAACAATAACATCATGCAAAAATAATTTACCGGTAATTGAGGATTTCAGCAAAGAGAATTTTCATCTAATTAATCAATCTGAAGAAAAAGTTGAATTCCCTTCTCAGTTCAAAGGCAGAATTATTATTGCAGGTTACATATTTACAAATTGTCCTGATATCTGTCCGCTTACCACCAACAATATGCGTTTAATTCAAGAGAGATTAAAAAAAGAGAAGATTGATAATGTAGAACTTGTTTCAATAAGTTTTGACCCTTTGCAGGATACACCAGAAGTATTAAGAAATTTTGCAGAAGTAAGAAATCTTAATTTAACCAACTGGCAATTCCTTACCGGCGAAAAAAATGTGATTGATTCATTAATCAAAAAAGCTGGTGTCTTTGTAATACCAAGTGATTCTACAGTTTTTAAAGATGGTAGAAAAATTTATTATTATGTTCATACAGATAGAATTCAGCTGTTTGATGAACTTGGAAGAGTAAGAAAAAATTATGTGGGAAGTAAAATCAATATCGAAGAAATTATTAACGACATAAAAAATTTATAAAAACAAATTGAGAATTTTATGAGCTCATTTTCATGTCAGTTCATAGACAGTGAAAAAAGTTTTTGCATAAGATTAAAAAAAGACTGCATACCCGGCCGACCAGGCTGTGTATTAAAAGGAAGATTTGTCTTTGCAATTCCAGCAGAAAAAAGAATGAATACAGAATCAAACAAAAATCAAATTGAGAATAAAAGAAAAGAGAATAAATAATTTTTTTGGAATTTATTTCATTTACCCAGTAAAAGAAAAAATATTATTTGAACAAAGGCTTCATTTCCATATCTTGAATTATAATTCCATTCATTTAATAAAGAATAAGAATTATGAAATTAACCAGATTATTTTCAGAGTTTTTTGAAAGTGAAAAAGCAGGTGGAATTGTTCTTGTTATTATGACAATAATTTCGCTTGCACTTGCAAATTCTGCCTGGCAAAGCAATTACATAAATTTCTGGCATTATGATATTGGCGGACACTCTCTTGCTCACTGGATTAATGATGGTTTAATGGCAATCTTCTTTTTATTAATTGGTCTGGAATTGGAAAGAGAAATTTATCAAGGAGAATTATCAGATATAAAAAATGCGTCGTTGCCAATTTTTGCTGCTGTTGGAGGAATGATTTTTCCTGCATTAATCTATTCATCATTAAACTTTGGAACTGAAACTCAAGCTGGTGCAGGAATTCCAATGGCAACCGACATTGCTTTTGCAATTGGTATTCTTTCATTGTTGGGAAAAAGAGTGCCTGCATCACTCAAAATATTTTTAACTGCTCTTGCTGTTATTGATGACCTTGGAGCAATTTTAGTTATTGCAATTTTTTATACAACCAGTCTTTCATTTGTGAATTTATCTTTTGCACTTGGAATTTTTGCCATTTTGATTCTTCTAAACAGACTAAAAATTCACAGCTTAATTCCATATTTGATTGGCGGAATTTTTATGTGGTATTTTATGCTTCATTCTGGTGTACATGCAACTATAACTGGAGTATTACTTGCATTCGCCATTCCATTTACAGACGGAGGAGAAAGTTCACCTTCGTATAAACTTCAGCACTTTTTGCATAAACCAGTTGCATTTATAATACTTCCCATCTTTGCACTTGCCAATACTTGCATTGCTATCGAAACTGAGCTTTATAATAATTTAATTAAAAACTACAGTATTGGAATTTTTCTGGGATTAGTTTTTGGCAAACCGTTAGGAATAACAATTTTATCTTATGCTGGAGTAAAATTGAAATTATGTAATCTGCCTTCAGAATTAAAATGGAAAAATATAATTGGGGTTGGATTTATTGCTGGTATTGGTTTTACGATGTCAATTTTTATAACATTACTTGCTTATGATAATCTGCAAATTATTGATAGTTCTAAAATTGCAATATTGATTTCATCATTAACTGCTGGAGTAATTGGTTATATAATTTTAAGATTCACATTAAAGGAAACAGAAGAAGTCAATAACGAATAAATTACTGAATCAGCTTTATTGAAATAACACTTACATCATCTTCTAATTCGCCATTTGTAAAGTTCATAATTTCATTTTTTAATGCATCAATGGTTTTTTCGTTTGAAGATAATGAGCTTAAAAAATTAATCAGTCTCTCCTGACCATATTGTTCACCATTTTTATTTCTCGATTCTGTTATGCCATCGGTAATTAAAATAATTTCATCTCCTTCTTGAAGTTTAATTTCATGGTCTTCATACTGACCTGATTGACTGAAGCCAAGCAATAATCCAGTAGATTGAATATACTTTGCTTGATTTAATGATTTATGAATTATCGGTAAATCGCCGGCTCCAGAATATTTTGCTGTTTTATTTTTAACATCAATTATGATTATAGAAAGAGTTATAAATACTTCCGAAATCCTTTCATCTTTGTACACTGCTTCATTAATTTTTTGAAGTATTTCGCTAGGTTTAAAATCTTTGGATGATTCAAGAACAAATCTTGCTGCGCTGCGGACATATCCTGCATAAGCAACTGCAAAATACCACGCACCCCATCTTTTCCCCATTACATCACCAAGTATTACAACAAAGTTATTATCATCAATGCTAAAGTAATCTATAAAATCTCCGCCAGGCACATTTTTATACGGCATATATAACTGATTAATTTCAAGTCCATGAAATTTTGGAGGCATCTCTGGAACCACAGTAGCAACCATTGAATCTGCAGCCTTTTGAACTTCGTCAACTACTTTTACTCTTTCTTTTTCAAGACTTTTAAGAATAGCCGATACTTTTGCAATTACAACTTTTGGGCTTGATGTTTTAATAATGTAATCTTCGATTTCTAAATCAAATCCTTTAAGAATATCTTCTTCGGAACCTTTTGCCGTAAGGAACACAAATGGAATGGATTTTAATTCAGGGTCTTTAAGTAATTCTTGTCGAAATTGGAATCCATCCATCTCGGGCATCATTATGTCGCTAATAATCAAATCAGGTTTAATTTCATGAGCAAGTTTTAATCCTTCTTTTCCATTAGATGCATGTTCACAATCAAATCCTGCTTTGCTCAAATTATGCATAAAAAGTTTTGCAATATTAAATTCATCTTCAACAAGAAGAATTTTACCGGAAATTTTATTGTTTTCTGCAGCTGCCAAGTTAATCTCCAATTTTAATTTTTCTGAAAGCTTCGAATTGCATCCTGCAGTTCAGAATATGTATCAAAAACTCTGAATAATCTTGTCAATTCGAACATTGAACGAACTGCAGGTTTAAATCCAACAAGTTTTAAATCGCCACCAAGACCTGCAACTTTTTTAAGTGCATTTACAATAACACCAAGAAATGTTGAATCAATAAAATCAACTTTACTCAAATCAATAATTACATTTTTATAGCCCTTATCAATTTTTTCATATATCATGTTTTTCAGATGGCTCGATTCTTTCAATGTTGCTCTTTCAGCATTAATTATTTCTATGACAATATCATCAATAATTTCTTCTACGATTTCCATAATGGCTCCTACTTAATTTCGATATTATATTTTTTTATTAAACGATATAAAGTTGCTCTTCCAATTTTTAATTTTCTTGCTGCTTCAACCATATTTCTGCCTGTCACTTTAATTGCATGACGAATAGCCATTTCTTCTAATTTTTCAATTGGAATTATCGGAGAATCATCTGAAAAGAGAGATGTTTTAGAATCGACTGAAATTGTTTGAGCTGTAATTGAAGGGGGCAGAACATCAACATCAATATAATCTCCATCTGTAAGAATCATGCATCTTTCGAGTGTGTTTTCAAGTTCACGAACATTTCCAGGCCAGTTATAGTCATACATTAGTTTCAATGCATTTTTTGTAACACCTTTGATGTTTTTGCCATGCTTTATGTTTAATTGTTTGATGAAGTGGTCTATTAAAACAACAATATCAGCTTTTCTTTCTCTTAGAGGAGGAATATATATTGGAAAAGAACTTAATCGATAATACAAATCTTCTCTGAATAGTTTTTTATCAACACATTCTTTTAAATCTCTGTTTGTTGCCGAAATAATTCTTACATCAGTTTTAATTACTTCATTGCCGCCAACTCTTTCAAATTCTTTTTCTTGAATAACACGAAGAATTTTTGCTTGAAGAGACATTTCCATTTCGCCAATTTCATCAAGAAATATTGTTCCACCATTAGCCAGTTCAAATTTTCCAATTTTTCTTTGATGTGCACCTGTAAATGAACCCTTTTCATGTCCAAATAATTCGCTCTCTAAAAGTTCTCTTGGTATTGATGCACAATTGACAACAACAAAAGGAGCATTTTTTCTTTTTCCGTTATAGTGTATTGCTCTTGCAATTAATTCTTTTCCAGTTCCGCTTTCTCCTTGAATCAAAACTGTTATATCATTATCAAGAACTTTTGAAACCATTCTAAAGGCTTCCTGCATTTTTTTATCTGCAGAAACAATGTTATCAAAGCTGTATTCTTTTTGAATATTTTCTTTTAATTTTTTTAACTCTCGTTCGAGGTCATAATTTTTAATTGCATTTCTGATTGCAGATTCAAGTTTGTTTTTATCAATTGGTTTTGGAAAATAATCGAAAGCTCCAAGTCTTATTGATTCAAGAGCAACTTCAATACTTCCCTGAGCAGAAAGCATTATTACAGGCAGTTGAGGATTTTGCTGCTTTATCTTTACCAACAATTCATTACCGTTAATATCTGGCAGCATGATGTCGAGTAAAATTAAATCCGGTTCTTCTGATAGAGCATTCAGGACTTCTGTTCCAGAGATGAATGTTTTTACTTTGTAACCCCATTGGTTTTTACACCAATGTGTCAGCATTTTTAATATTGATTCTTCGTCGTCTACAATAAAAATTAATTTTTCCAATTCACCCTCTTAATTTATTTGGGTAATCTTATAATAAAAGTTGTTCCTTTGTTTTCTTCGCTCTTTACTCTGATTATTCCTTTATGCAAATCAACAATTTGTTTTACGACTGCCAAACCCATTCCTGCACCCGAGACAGGTGCATTTGGTCTATAAATTTTACTGAACTTTTGAAATAACTTTGGAATTTCTTTTTCAGGTATTCCGATGCCGGTATCGCTTACAGTAATTTCAATTTCCTTTTCAAAATCACCAATCATTAAAGAAATTCTTCCGCCGTTTGGAGTATATTTAATTGCATTTGAGATAAGATTGCTCAATGCCTGTTTTATTCGTCTTTTATCTGCAAAAATTTTTACTTCCTGCTCTGGATATTCTTTTGATAAAACAATTTCTTTCTTTTTAATCTCTTCAGAAAATTCAGATGCTGCTTCATCAACGAGTTTATTTAATAGAAATTCTTCTTTCTTTAATTCTTCTTCTCCGGATTCTAGTTTAGAAAAATCAAGAACATCATTGATTATTTTAGCTAATCTTCTTCCTTCGTTCAAAATTATTTCACTGAATTCTTTGACAGTTTCGCGAGGTAAATCATCATCGGTAGCAATGGTTTCTGCAAAACCAACTACAGATGCAAGAGGAGTTCTTAATTCATGTGAAATGTTGGATATGAATTCACTTTTCAGTTTGCTTAATTCTTCGAGCAAGCTGATTTTTTGACGAGCTCTTTCTCTTTCAATTGATATAATTCTATTGGCTTCGATTAATTTTGCATTAAGCTCGCGAATTTTTTGTTCATCATGTTTTCTGTTTGTAATATTTCTTCCAATTCCAATCATGCCTGAAACTTCGCCATCAACAACCATTGGCTTTGAGTGAATTTCAAATGTAACACTTTTATCAAATCTGTCAATAAATGATGCTTCAAAAATTATTTTTTCTTGTGTTGTAAGAATTTTTGAAAAAGCTTCTGCAATTTTTGGTTCGTCTTCTTTGTCGATAAAATCCAGAAAGTGTTTTCCAATCATCTCTTCTGGTTTATAACCAAGTGCATTTGCACCATTTTTATTTACCATATTGAAATAGCCAAAACCATTTAACATAAAAATCAAATCATCAGCTGTATCTATCAACATTCGAAATTTTTCTTCTGAGTTTTCAAGTTTGAGTCTTGTTATCTTTTCTTCTGTGATATCGAGAATTATTCCCACAATTCTTATAACTTTTCCGCTTCTTAAAATTGGAACTCCAGAATGTTTGACCCAATGTTCTTTTCCAAATCTATCTTTCATTTTATATTCAACAATAGAAGCTTCGCCTGACCTTAATTTTTCAATAAAATTTTTAAATGCTTCGAAATGTTCTTTTGCAATTGTTCGAAGAATCAAAAATTTGTTTTGATAGATTTCTTCTGGAGTAAAACCAAATAATTGTCTTACTGCATCTGTTATAAAATAATACTCACTTCCATCTGCACTTGTAGAATAAAGAACTGCCTGAATGCTTCCAATTGATTCTTTTAATAATTGTTCTATGCCAATTTCTTTTGTTGCATCTGTGAATAACGAGATTACATAAGATTCTTCATTCTTTTCTGGAATAAACAATGAATTAATAACAAAAAACCTTTCTGATGAATTTTTGTCAATATACTTCAATCTAAAAAATGGAATGCTTTTTCTTTCATTTGCTGCTTTAATGAAAGGTAATTCTTGAAGTGGCAGTAAATTATTATTTATATCATAAAATTTTTCTTTATCCCAAAAATCTGCATAAAAACTTTCGGGATTGCCAAAAAGATTTTTTAATTTATAGTTTGATACAATCTTTTTCTCTTTAGGATAATTAATCAAAACTGGCACATCAATCTCATCAATATTTTCAATTATATTTGCCAAGTTGTTTTCCATTTATAAAACTATCTATAAATTTTATTCTAAAATAATAAATTCATTCAAGTAAACATACTAAGAATTATTTCTCCCTTTCCGGAAAAAGATAAAAAACAAAAGACATATAATTGAAGCAAAAAACCAGTAACCAAATTTCTTATCCAAATCAATCAGCATAGCACCTAAAATTGGTCCTGCAATAGTTCCAATTCCATACATCATTATAAAATAGCCATTAGCTTGAGCCATAAATTTCTTTTCCACCTTTTCAATTGTATAACTTAAGCCTACAGTATAAATAGCTGGAACTATCCCACCAATTAAAAAGAAAATGCTAATTAAGAAAACAAAATTTGTATAGATTGATGGAAGCATCATAAAAACAGATAATAAAAGTGAAATGAACAACAGCAATTTATGTCTGTTAAATTTATCGCTTATAAAACCAATCAGATAAAGCAACAATATTCCACCAGTAACAAAAGATGCAATAAAATAAGAGACTTGATTTACATCAAACAAATTTCTCAATCCAAACATCGGGATGACAACAATAATTGATGATTCAAAAAAGCCATATAATGCTGCAGAAATTATACTCAATAAAGGCATTCTTGAAAAAGGCATTTTTATAACATCTTTTTCTGAATGAACATTTTTTATTTCTTCAAACATTATTATCTGAAAGATGAACACAATAAACATCACGATTGAACCAATAAGAAAGGGAAGCCACGGAGCAATTTTTATTGTCCATATCAAAATTGTTCCTGCAGCAATCCCAATTGATAAAATTACTGCATAAAGATTAATATTTTTTCCTCTGTTGTTGTCGTCGCTGTAATAATTGATTATAAATTCTGTAGAAACAAAAATCATAGTTCCACCAATTCCCATCAATAACTTAACAGCATATAACAATGGATAGATATACCAAAAAACATGAAGCAATGCACCTATCGACCAAATTAATAACCCCAGTCCTAAAATTTTTTTGACATTGAACTTATCAATCAACATTCCTGCAATTGGGGAGAATAATACAACACTCAAATAATTTACCATTGTAATGCTTCCAGTTATAAACGCTGGCGTTTTGTTTTGTTCAAGCAGCATTACTGTAACAGGAGTAACCAATCCAAAACCAATTCCTCCAATACCTATTCCAATTAATGCAATGTAAAAATTTTTATGCATGATTCTTTCACAAGCAGATTATTTGTTAAATAAATAGATTTACAATGTCTTTAAATTATTTTTGAATATCCATGGAAACAAAATATAAAAATAAACCTGAACTTTTAGCTCCTGCCGGCGATTGGAGTATGCTTAATGCAGCAATTAAAGCAGGGGCAGATGCAATTTATTTTGGTGTTGAAACCCTGAACATGCGGGCAATGGCAAAAAACTTTGAACTGAAGGATTTAAAAGTAATCTCCAGCATCTGCAAAAAAAATAAAATTAAATCTCACCTTACATTAAATACAATAATTTTTGAAAATGAACTCGACGAATTAGACAGAATAATTCTTGCGGCTAAAGAAAATGGAATTGATATGATAATTGGATGGGATTTATCTGTTCTTCAAAAATGCAAAGAATATGAAATGCCTTTTTGTGTAAGCACACAGGCTTCAATTTCAAATTCGGAAGCTGCTAAGTTTTATAAAAATCTTGGTGCAAAAAGAATTGTTCTTGCAAGAGAATGTACTCTTGATAAAATTATAGAAATTAAAAATAAAGTTGATATCGAGATAGAAACTTTTATTCATGGAGCAATGTGCATTGCAGTAAGCGGCAGATGTTTTATGAGCCACGAAGTATTTAACAAAAGCGCAAACAGAGGAGAATGTCTTCAACCATGTAGGAGAGAATACGAAATTTATGATAAAGATGAAAAATTCAGTTTAAGAATTGGTGATGGTTATGTTCTATCTCCCAAAGATTTATGCACAGTTGATTTCATCGATAAATTAATTGAAGCAAATATAGATGCATTCAAAATTGAAGGGAGGAAAAGAAGTCCAGAATATATTTACAAAGTTGTATCTGTCTACAGAAATGCAATAGACCTCTATTTTGAAAACAAATTAACAGATGAGATTAAAACAAAATTTACAGAAGAATTATCAAAAGTTTACAATCGTGGATTTTCAAAAGGCTTTTATTTTGGAACCCCAGGAGCCGAAAGTTATGCGAATGCATACGGAAGTATCGCAACAACAAGAAAGGTTTATGTTGGTAAAGTTTTGAATTATTACAAAAAAAATAAAATTGCTTATATAAAAATAGAAGCCAATGATTTAAATATTGGTGATTCAATTTACATTATTGGTAATACTACAGGTGTAGTTGAATTAAAAATTGAAGAGATGATGCAAGAAGAAAATAAAATCACAAAAGCAGAAAAAGGCTTTGATATTACTTTTCCATGTAAAGAACTTGTAAGAGAAAATGATAAGGTTTACAAAATTATTTCCACTCAAGCTTAGGTTTAGAATTTTCTATGCCAAAACTTTTTAATGCTTCATCAAGTGTAGAGAATACTTTAAATACTTTATCCATTCTTGTTACCATAAAAACAAGCGAGGGCACATCTTTATTATAAACCAGTCTTAAGTCTCCTCCCAATGAATTTACCTTTTTCAACTGCGAAACTAAAGCTCCAAGAAATGTTGAATCAATGTATTCGCACAAAGTGAGGTCAATAATAATTTTAGTAGTTCCTTCATTTATAATTTCTGTAACAAATTCTTTGAATTTTACAGCTTTAGTCAAAGTAGCCCTTGTTAAGTAAACATGAACTACGGCAACATCTTGATATTTCTCAGTTTTAAATTCCATAAACGAAAAAAATTTTTTCCTTTCTTAATATATAAATATTCAATTAGTTATAAAAATTTCTTTTAACTAAGTATTGGGATGATATTCAAAAAAATAATTAGAAATGAAATTGGAAAGAACCATCTAAAATAAAAAAGGCGAAGGGTTTTGAAACTTGAACTTACCTTCGCCTCTTAAGGACGGAGCTTGTTTGTGTGTGTGTCTATAATATGTGCAACTTAAATGCCACTTATTAAATTTAACTTTTCAAATAAATTATAAGATTTCAATCTCTTTGTGTGCGAATATTTTTCGTATCGTTGGAAAATTATTCGGCGAGCATTTTGATAAATCAAAATGGGATTCTTATACTAAATTGAACTCCATTCCTAATTATCAATGAATTAGATTCTGGATTAACAATTTCTTTCATGAAAATTTCACTATCGTTAAAGAACAATAAATCAAGTTGGCTGTAAATCCACAAAGCAATGTAGGAAAAAATTAAAATGTTTCTTGTTTTGTATGACTTATTATATAAATCATATTTCTGCTGAATTAATAAATTATCCACTTCATTTAAATAATCATTTTCTTTTTTATTTGTGTCGTAGATATAATAAACAGCTCCTGTAAGATTAACCAAAGAAAGAACTCCAAGTATTGAGCCCTTTGTTTTAAGTCCACAATAAAATTGTCCCGTGCCAGGCAAAAAAACATTTCTAATTAAAGAATTTCTTACAAGCGAATAATCAAAATATTTTTGTTTGGGAATTAACTGTGTTCTGTCAATTGGGGTGGTTTCAGATTTTAATTTATTTACAAAATCCACTTTCACTTGATTGAAAAGCGAAATTAGTTTGGGAGAAATTTTAGAAGGGTCGGCATTGTAATCATTTTTTATTTTCAGAATATCTCTGAAATTTTCCTTTGTTGAATCTTCATAACCAAGTGAATAAAATGAAACTGCTCTCATTAAATAAACATCAATCAAAAGAGAATCAGGCAAAGATTTTTCTTTCAAAAGCACATTTGAATATTTAATAACATTTTCATATTCAAATGAATCATATTCTCTTTTGACTTTATCAAAAGAAATTTCTTGAGCAAAGAGATTTAATGATAGAAACAACAAAAAGAAAAAGATTTTTTTAATCATTTGAGAAGAACCATTTTTCTGGTTTGAATAAGATTATCTGTTTTCAAGCATACAAAATAAATTCCTGCAGGAACATCTCTTCCAAATTTATCTTTCCCATTCCAATCAACAGAATATTTTCCAGCAGGAAGATTGCCGTGTTTTAATGTTATTAAATGCTGTCCAAGCAAAGAATAAACATCAAGCGAAACCGATGTATTTCTTGATAATTCAAACGAAATTGTTGTATTTGGATTAAATGGATTGGGATAGTTTTGATATAATTCATCATTTGTTGGTATCAAATCATCATTTTTAACATCAGTTGTTACTAAAACCAGCTTTTCAAGGTATGGAACAATATTTCCATTTTCATCTCTTCCGCCAAAAACAACAATTGTATTTCCATAATTAATTGCCATTGGATTCCTTCTTGCATATTTAAGAGAAGCAAAAGGATAAACAAGAACTTTTCCATCAGCCGAAATATCAATTGCTTCAACAGATTTTAGTGCTTTATCTGTTTCATTAAAACCGCCTATAATAAAACCTCTCTTCAATACAGGATTATAAATTGCAACTCCTCCTGCTCGTGGAGTTAAAAGTTTTTGCGGCAGTTCTTCAATTTTATTTTTACTTATATCAAATTTATTTATTGAAGAGAGAGCCCCATTTAATATTCCGCCAAAGATATAGATATTGTTATCAAGAAGAATACTCATCTGTTGCTTTGGTTGATTTTGACTTGTAGTTCCGTAAGTAAAAATTATTTTTTTGTTAATTAAATCATATCCAATAATATAAGCGAGCTCGCTTACACCACTTGGAATTGGTTCGCCTCCTATGACATACAACAAATTATTTTTAATATATCCAGTAGAAAATGCACGTGCAAAATCTTTCAAAGTATCAAATACTACAGGGTCGGATGGAATTGACTTATAGTTCCATGATTCCATTACATTTTTTTCTTGAGCAAATTCACTTACCCCACCGAAATAAAGAATTTGTGACTGCCAGATGTTTGCTACAAATAAATATCTTGGCTGATTCATTTTACCAACAATTTTCCATTCACCCGAAAGTATATTGTATTCTTGAATCCAATCAACAACTTCTTTGGAAGAATTTTCTCCTCCAAGCACATAAAATTTATTGCTGACTGTATCGTAGACTACCTGACCACCTGATACTGGATATTTCATATCCCAGCCAGTTACAACCTGCCATTCATAACTCTGTGCAAAAATTGGCAGTGCAAATAACATTAATATCGTAATAATTTTTCTCCTCATACTCACCTCTTTCTTGAGTATAGAACAAGTTCTATACCACTTATTTTTCTTTTAATACAAACTTGAGCTTAACAGTATCTCCTTGTTTAATATAAAAACTCGTATCAATATCTCTGTAATTTGGATTTTTGACTGATAATCTTACAAAACCCGGAAAAACTCTTATAGGTTCTTTCATAGGAGTTTGTCCTTTGAAATCTCCATTGACATAAATATTTCCCCATGGATTAACTTTGCAATTAATGTAACCCATAAGAGATTCAAGTGAAACTTTTATGCTTGTAACCTGTGAATGATTAATTCTTACAATTTCAGAATAAATTGGATAATCGGGATGAACCAATTTAATCGTGTGCTCGCCTTCTGTTAAAGTCAATGGTTTGTTCATCGGAGTGGTCTCAAGTTTTTCTCCATCAACATAAACATCTGCCCACGGAACACATTCTACAAATAATCCTCCGTATCTAATTGCAATATTCTCTGCAGTATTTTTTTTATTCTCGGCTGGCTGAGTTGCAATTAAACTTGTATCTATTTTATTGCTAATTGGTTGTTCTTCTTTACTTACAGTTTTCTCTTTCTGTGGTTCAACTTTTTGTTGATTGATTTTTTGTTCTGAAGGCAAAGCTTTTTTTATCTGCATTTGATTTAAGAAAAATGTTATTGCTATCATGATAATTATTAATGCAAGTCCAGAAATTATAATCCTTACTTTTTTATTATCCGCTTTAACTTCTTTGCTGAAAGAAATTGTTAATTGTTCGGGCTGAACATTTAATTCATTTAGAACTTCGAGAGCAGAATTATAACGCTGTGCTGGTTTTTTCTTCAAAAGACGAACAATAATTTGTCTAATTTCTTCGGGGGTATCATTCAAGTCTTCAAGAATGCTGTCTTCGTTGAAAGACATAATTTCATTTAAAGTAAGAGTAACATTCTCTTTCAGAAAAGGATTTTTTCCGGTAAACATTTCATAAATCACAACACCGGCAGAAAACAAATCACTTTGATAAGTAAGTTTTGCTCCTGCAACCTGTTCGGGCGACATATAGCTTGGTGTTCCAACAATAGAATAAGGACTTGTTACATAATTATCTTCTGCAGAAAGAGCAAGACCAAAATCTCCAAGCTTTAGGTTCATGTTTAGGTCAATAAAAATATTTTCAGGTTTTATATCTCGATGAATAATTTGATTTGAATGAGCAAAGTGAAGAGCTTTGAAAAGTTGAATTGTCAAAAGTTTTTTTTCGTCATAAGAAAGATTTCTGTGCTTCAATAGATTTCTTAAACTTTCTCCTTCGATGTATTCAAATGAAATATAGAAATATTCTTTGCTTGTGCCGAAATCGAGTACTTTAATAATGTTTGGATGGTCAAGTTTTGCAAGTAATTTTGCTTCGCGTTTGAATCTTTCGATTAATGTTTGGTCAGATATTTTTTCTGTATTAAGAACTTTTAAAATAATCTTTTTACTTAGATAAATATGATTTGCAAGATAAACCGCTGCATGTTCATCTTTTTTGAGCACATCAAGAATTTCAAACTTTTCGAACAATATTTCAGTTGAACTAAGCATCGTTTTGTTGTTCACCCATTTCTTTTAATTTCAGTTGAATCCATCTGACTGAAACATCAAGCGATTTTGCGGTCAATGTTCTATTGCCGTTAAATTCTTCAAGTCGCTTTTTCAGAAGGAGCAATTCAAATTCTCTAAGTGTTCCTTTGAAATTCATTAAATCTTGACTGTCTTCAAGTATTATATGGTCTGCATAAATTTTATCAGAATCACAAAGAATTATAGCTCTTTGAATCACATTAATCAGCTGTCGAACATTTCCGGGCCAATAATAACTTTCCATTTTTTTGATTGCAGAAGTATCAATTGGAATATTTTTCTTTGCAATCTTTTTTACGAAATAACTTGCAAGCAGTGGAATATCTTCTCTCCTTTCTCTCAAGGGCGGCATTTTAATCGGGAATACATTTAATCTATAATACAAATCTTCCCTGAATTGTCCTTCTTTAGTAAGTGAATGCAAATCTTTATTTGTTGCAGCAATAATTCTAACATCTACTTTTTTTACTTTTGTATCACCAAGTCGAATAATCTCGCGGTTTTCGAGAACTCTTAATAATTTTGCTTGAAGTGCACTTGATATATCAGCAATTTCATCGAGGAAAAATGTTCCGCCATCTGCAGCTTCAATCAAACCTTGCTTATCAGTGCTTGCGCCAGTAAATGCTCCTTTCTTGTAACCAAATAACTCGCTTTCAAGAAGGCTATCTGGAATTGAACCGCAAAATTGTGCAAGAAATGGTTTATCTTTTCTTTTGCTCAATTGATGAATTGCACGGGCGGCAACTTCTTTTCCAGTTCCGCTTTCTCCCGTTATCAAAACTGTTGCATCTGTTTGAGCTACTTTATAAATTAATTTAATCAGATTTTGAATTGCCGTGCTGCTTCCAATCATCTCGGGAATGATTTCCGAAGCTTGAAGTCTATTGGTTAATATTCTGTTCTCTTTTTCTAATTCTTCAAGTCTGATAATTCTGTCCAAAGTTAGAGAAACAAGATTTGAAAAGAAGTTTAAGAAAATTAAATTCTCTTCTGTAAATTCGCGACGGTCTAATGTGCTGTCGGCAATTATAACACCCCAAACTTTTCCATCGCGCATTATTGGAACACCGATTACAGATTTTATTCTATGAATTTGCACACTCTGAAATTGTGACAAATTTGGGTCACCCATTACATCATGATATAATAGCGGTCTTTTTTCTTTAATTACTTTTTGAAGAATTCCTGATGAAAATTGATTTAGGTCTGTTATGCTTTCATTTGAAATTTTTCTTGCTGTAATAATTGAAAAGCTGTCTGTTGCCTCATCATATTTAACAAATAATCCTCGTTCTGCATTAATAATTTTTATTACAATATCAATTACATCTTCAATAAAAGATTCTTGATAACTTGATGAATTAAGAAGCTGACTAAATTCAAAGAGTGCTTCAAATTCTTCTTTTGAAAGATTTTTTATATAATTAATATTTTCGGGAATAAATTTCATCGTAAATCTCTTTGATTATTTTACCGTAAATGTTCCTGGTTTTGAAATAGAACTATTTCCAAAATCATCTATGCAAATTACAACCCAGAAATAATCACCTGCTGGCAAAGTTATATCACATGTTGTTTCTACTGCATCTTTTGGAATATTCTTTTTCTCCCATACTAAAATTGGAGCAGTTTCATCTGTGTAAACCTGAACAGCAAATTTAAAATTGAATCCGGGTGAAAATTTTTTCCACACAAATGTTGGGCTGCTGCTAACCGTCGCTCTGTTGACTGGCGAATCAATTATAATTTCCTGCGTGATTAATCTTTTAATGCTTGATGAACCAACTGTAAAAATTCTTCCTGCTTTGTCTTTAGCTGTAATCGTAAAATCGGTTCCTATTGCATCTTCGATGGAATTTAATTTTAAATCTACTGTCCTGAAATTATTTTCATATTTGTTTGTCTCTGGATTAAAAATTAATCTCTTAGAAAAATTCAATGAACTGTTTTTTACAAAAACTGAATCAACATCATTTTCATCATCAGCAATTGCTGCTTGAACATAGAGTCTTTGAATTTGAATATCTGGATATCTATTCTGAACAGTTGTATAAATTGAAAGCTCGGTTAAACGAGGATTAGCATTCAAAAATCTGTCGTCTATTTGTTTAATTGGTTGATTATTAAATTGAACAAAAACAGAATCTTTGCTGTATCCATCTTTTTCAAAATAAAGCCAGCCGTTGTTTTGAATAACATTGTCGAATTGATATCTTCCTGCTGCATCTGTTTCGGTTATCATTGATTGATTTTTCCAGAAAACTTTTACATTTGGAATTACTCTGCGCGGCAATGCTACTGTTTTAACAAAACCAAAAATTGTTGCTGAGGTATAACTCAATGTTCTATCACTAATTCTTAAAGAATTTTGACCACCCCAGCTTACATAAACTGAATCTTTCTTAAATCCTTCTTTTTCAAAATAAAGCCAACCATCTTTTAAAGAAACATTCTGGAGTTTATAATAACCATTTGAATTAGTTTCGCTAAAAATATTTTGATTCTTCCATAATACTTTAACATCTTTCAAAGGATTTCTGGAAATATCATAAACAAATCCATCAAGCGTTCCAATCGTGTAATAAAGAATTACTTCATTTACTCTAATTGATTTTTGATTATTCCATCTTACATAAACAGAATCTTTGGCGAATCCTTCCTTTTCAAAATAAAGCCAGCCGTCTTTCATTGAAATATTTTCAAGCTTATAATAGCCAGATGAATTTGTTTCGACAAGTAAGTTTTGGTTCTTCCAGAAAACTTTTACATTTGATAAAGCTGAATGTGGAACTGCATAAACAAATCCATCAAGTGTTCCGATTGTGGGATAGAGAATTACATCGGGTATGTGTTTTATTTCTTGATTGTTCCATTCAACATAAAAAGAATCTCGCGATAAACCATCTTTTTCAAAATAAAGCCAGCCGTCGTTCATTGAGATATTTTCTAATTTATAATAGCCATCAGAATTAGTTTCTGCAAAAACATTTTGATTCTTCCACAAAACCATTACTTTCTCTACTGCATTTCTTGGAACTGTAAAAACATAGCCGTCAAGCTGACCACGGACATAACTCAAAATGAATTCCTGTAAATGTTTTACTTTTTGATTGTTCCATTCAACATAAATTGAATCTTTTGCAAGTCCTTCTTTTTCAAAAATCAGCATACCATTTTTCATTTGAATATTTTCTATTCTGAAATATCCTTGTGAATTAGTTGATACAAAAACATTCTGATTTTTCCAGATTACCTTTACACCTTCTAAAGCAGAACGATTGGAAGACAAAACATAACCATCTATTAAACCTAATTTATTGTTAGGATTTTGTGAATCAAGAGGATTTAATCTTGGTGCATCACAAGAAATTATACCCGCAATTGCAAGAATTATCAATACGATTTTTTTCATCTTATATTGAATTAAAATTCAACAATAAAAATAAATTATTTGTGCAAATTTTTCGCAGTGCGAAAATTTTTTCGTGCAAATATGCTTATATTTTTATTAATAAAATAGATTCGGGTTAAAATAATCTTTCGAAATGTGATTTATAAATAAATATTTCCTGTCATATACAAAACAGCTCTGCCAGATATTTTTACACGATTTCCTAAATCTTCGCAAAACAGCTCCCCGCCCCTTTTTGAAACCTGGTGTGCAATTAATTTTTTCTTATTAAGTTTTTCTGACCAATACGGCGTTAAAACTGTGTGTGCAGAACCTGTAACAGGATCCTCATCAATTCCTTCATTTGGCACAAATACTCTGGATACAAAATCTACTGTTTTACTTTTAGCTGTAATAATCACAGCATGTTTATGTAGTTTACGAATTAGATTAAAATTTGGAGTATAATTTTTTATAAATTCTTCATTATCAAAAACAACTAAAAGAAAGAAACCATTTTCAAGAACTTCAAGTGGAATTTTATCAAAGCACTCATTTAATTCAGAAGGTGGATTTGCTAAATGAGGTTTATTAGCAGGAAAATCCAGAGTCAGCAATTCATCATTTCTTTCTACAATTAAATTGCCGCTTTTGGAATTGAAGATAATTTTATTTTTATCTTTTTCAATGAAATTGAAAATCACATAACTCGAAGCAAGAGTTGCATGCCCGCATAAAGGAACTTCAGATTGAGGTGTCATCCATCGAATATGATATTTGTCTTCTTCTTTCACAAAAAATGCTGTCTCCGACAAATTATTTTCCATTGCAATGTTTTGAAGTATTTCATCATCAAGCCATTTTTCAAGTGGAACTACAGCTGCTGGATTGCCGGAAAAAATTTTTCCAGTAAATGCATCAACCTGATAAATTGGTAAAGTCATTTCAACCTCAATTTTATTTTTTACTAAAGAACATTTCATTATGCAAAAATGGAATCACAGCAACTTTTAACCCTTCAACATAAAGTTCTTTTCTGTTCATTACACCATTAGTGAAAAAGCCAATAGCACCATTTTTTTGTTTAGTATTTTTTTGATTCATTATTTCATCCATTACATCTCCAAGTTCAATTCCATTTAATAATTTTGAAATTATCATTTCCGGCAGTTCAAAGTGAGGAGAAGTTCCAAATGCAATTTTTTCATCTTTATCAATCACACACATGCATCCAAATGCAAACCATTTGTTAAAATGATTTATTATTCCTCCCTCTATGCCAACAAAAAAATCTCCTTTGAGATTTTCATTCTTGTTTATTTCTAACAGCTTAAGAGCACGATTTTTTGCACCTGTAAATGTTTCATCATTGATAGGCTGCGGTGAAACACCTGAATCAACTTCAAATCCAATTACTTCAACATTATCAAAGTAAAGAGAAAATGCTTCCTTTACTGATTCAATTTTAACCGGATTTTTTGAACCTACAAGAATTATCATATACAATAATTTTTTAGACAATTGAAAGCATGCGTTCAATTGGAAGTCTTGCTCTTTGTGCAATTTCTTCCGGGACTTTTATTTCATATAATTCATTAAGCAGAGAATTATATAATTTTTCCAGTGTAATCATCTTCATATATTCACACACTGCATTTTCACTTAAGGGATAAAATTTTGCTTCGGGTCTTACTTTTTTTAATCTATGAAGAATCCCTACTTCTGTTGCAATTACAAATTCATTTGCATTAGAATTAAGAACATGTTTAATCATTCCCTCTGTGGAATAGATATGAACATTTTTGCAGTCAAAGTAGAGTTGAGATTTCAACATGCACGAAGATGAACATCCGCATTCTGGATGAATTAAAAATTCAGCATCGGGATGTTCTTTTCTTGCGTCGTCAAAATTTACATCTCCAATTTTTTCATGAACATGACATGCCCCATTCCATATTTCCATTTTTCTTCCTGTTACAGTGCTTACATACAATCCTAAAAATTTATCTGGAAGGAACAAAATCTTTTTATCTTCTGGAATTGATTGAACAACTTTAACAGCATTTGAAGAAGTAACACAATAATCACTTTCTGCTTTTACCTCTGCAGTTGTATTTACATAAGAAACAACAATATAATCAGGATGTTCTTCTTTCCATTTTCTAAGTTGTTCTGCATTGATAGTAGAAGCAAGCGAGCATCCAGCTTGTAAATCTGGAATTAAAACTTTTTTATCAGGAGAAATAATTGATGCTGTTTCTGCCATAAAATGAACGCCGCAGAATACAATGATATCTGCATTTGTCTTGGCTGCCTGCTGAGATAATCCAAGTGAATCGCCCACAAAATCTGCCAAATCTTGAATCTCTGGTATTTGATAATTATGAGCAAGTATTACAGCATTTTTTTCTTTTCTTAATTTATTTATTTCATTTATTAAATCGTTCATATCATTCACCATAATTCTGTTTTAACAATTTTTAATTTTCATGCTGATATCAAGTGCTTTGACTGAATGAGTCAATGCTCCAACTGAGATATAATCAACTCCAGTTAAAGCAATTTTTCTAACATTTTCAAGTGATACATTGCCGGAAGCTTCTGTCTTAGCTTTGCCGTTGATTAATTTTACTGCCTTTTTCATCATATCGATTGGCATATTATCGAGCATTATAATATCAACTTTGTTTGATAATGCTTCTTTAACTTCATCGAGATTTGTTGTTTCAACTTCAATTTTAATTTTTTTCTTTAATTTTTTTCTTATCAGTTGAACAGCATTGGTTATGCTTCCTGCAGCTTTAATATGATTATCCTTAATTAGCACCATATCGTAAAGTCCAAACCGATGATTTGTTCCTCCGCCAATTTTAACAGAATATTTATCAAGCATTCTTAAGCATGGAACTGTTTTGCGTGTATCCAGAATTTTGGTATTAGTTCCTTCGAGTTGTGTCATAAATTTTGCTGTTAATGTTGCAATTCCGCTCATTCTTTGCAAAAAGTTTAGAGATGTTCTTTCGCCAGTTAATAGAACTCTAAGGCTACCTTTCACTTCTGCAATTTTAGTTCCTTTAAATACTTTATCACCATCTTTAACAAATTTTCTGAAAACAATTTTTTCATTTAGGATTTTGAAAACTTCTTTTGCCACATTTAAACCGGCAATCACGCCATCTTCTTTTACATAAATTTCAGCTGTCCCTTTTTGAAAATCGGGCACAATTAAATTTGTTGTTATATCTCCGGTTCCAACATCTTCCTTTAGGGCACATTTAATTATTCGAGTTAATTCTGTTCTGTTCATTATTATTTCATTAAAAATTTATGATACGGGAAGCAATTCTAATTCTTTATCTTTCTGTTGAATAATTAATTTTCTGAAGTTATCATTTTCTTCAGGAAAATCCTTTCTTCTGTGGCATCCTCTGCTTTCTTCTCTTGCGAATGCAGCTTTTGTAATCATTTTTGCAACATTAATTAAACTAATTGTTCTGCTGGAGTAATATTCATTTTCGTTTTCAGAAAATTTTTCTGAAAGATTATTAATTTCATTAAGTGCTTCCAGCAATGAATCTTTTGTTCTGATGATTCCAACATTATTCCACAAAAGTTTTGCGATTATATTTTTTGTTTCAAGAAAATTTTGTTTGTTATTATCATCTATATAAAACTTAACATCAACAAACTCATCAAATCTAATTTTCTCATTCAAATATTTTAATGAATGTTCTATTGCTCTTTTCGAAAAGACAAGACATTCAAGCAAAGAATTGCTTGCAAGTCGATTAGCACCATGCACACCTGTAGAAGCTACTTCGCCGACTGCATAAAGTCTTTTAATATTTGTTTCAGCATTCAAACCAGTTTTAATTCCTCCAACCATATAATGTGCTGCTGGTGTTACAGGAACGAGGTCTTTTGTTATGTCAATTCCGTATTTCAAAGCTTCTTTGTAAATATTAGAAAATCTTTTTTTGATTTTATTTTCATTGAGATGACTAAGTTTTAGAAAGACATTTGGTTTACCTGTTCTTTTTAATTCATTGAAGATTGCTTCTGCAACCAAATCTCTTGTTGCAAGTTCTGATATATTTTCTTCTTGAAGAAATCTTTTTCCTTCATAATTCAAAAGTTGTGCACCTTCGCCTCGCACTGCTTCGCTGATAAGAAATGTTTCGTCTGTTCCAGTATAAAATGATGTTGGATGAAACTGGATAAATTCCATACTCTCAATTTTTGCTCCAATACTATAAGCAAGCCATAAACCTTCGCCCACTGTTGTGTGTGGATTTGTTGAGTGAGAAAAAATTGCAGAAGCTCCTCCTGTGGCAAGTATTATTACTTTTCCTGTAATTAAAAAATTTTCTTTGTTCTCATGATTAAAAGCATAAGCACCAATACATTCATCATCTCTCAAAATTAATTTATGAATTAATGTATTCTCAAAAATTTTTATTCTTTCGTTGCCATAAATAAATTTAAGAACAAAATTTACAACTTCTCTTCCTGTTGCATCACCCCCAGCATGAAGAACACGATTTCTTGAATGACCGCCTTCGAGTCCAAATGATATTTCTCCATTTTCTTTGTCAAACTGCATTCCCATTTCAATTAATTCTTTAACTCTTTCTACTCCTTCATTAACAAGAATATTTACAGCTTCTTTATTACATAAACCGCTGCCGGCTTTTATTGTGTCTTCAAAATGCAGCCGAGGAGAATCATCTTTTCCTATTGCAGCAGCAATTCCTCCTTGAGCAAGATAAGAATTACTAATTTCAATCGTAGATTTTGTAATAAGTGCAACAGTTCCATACTTCGAAGCATGATACGAAGAATACAAACCGGCAAGTCCCGCGCCTATAATCACAAAATCATAATGAAAATTATCCATTGATAAAAAATTTTTTTGTTTTACAAAAGATAGAAAATTTATAGGAAAAAATTTTTTTAGAATCTTTTTTAATCTACAGGCATCTCACTGCTTGTAAAAAAAAATTAAGGGAAATAAAATGCTCAGAACAAATTTGAATCACATTTTATCAGAAGAAGAATACAATAAAATCCTCAAAGAAAATGAAAACGTTATGATTTGCTGCGGAAGAATGGGACCAATGTGCATTCCGGTATATCAGGCAATGCAGGAACTTGAAAGTGAATATAATCATGTAAAATTCTTTGACATGGAATTTGACATACCAGATGCAAGAGTAATTCGCAATCTTCCTGAATGCAGAGGTTTTGCTGGACTGCCATTTACAGTTTATTATAAAAATGGAAAAGTTGTTAAAGCTACAAGCAGTATCCAAACCAAAGAACAAATAAAACAAATCTTAGATGAACATTTTGGTAAGAGTTAATAGAACTCTGATTCCTCAGATTTAACAGATTTGCGCAGTTTTTACCTGCGTAAATCTGTTTTTATCTGCGTCCATTAAACATTTACTCTTTCCAGATAAAATCGAACAGCAAATATGATGCTGTCAACATAATTACATCATAACAAACAAGAACAAAAATTTCAATTAGAGAAGAAGAAACTGGATTGCCGTCCATAGAAAATTTTGTTAATTCAAGAAGAATTAAAATTAATGGAAGCAAAATTGGGAAAGACAAAACAGGGTAAAGAGTTCCTTTGGATGATGCTTTAGAAATTATTGCTGCTATAATTGTAGATGAAATAGCTATTCCAAAATTTCCAAGAATAAATGCAATCAGAAATAGCAAAAAGTTTCTTATTATGAATGATTCAAATAAAAGTAGAAAAAGAATTGTAATTGCAGCATTCATTAAAAAAACAAGAACAAGATTAAAAATTAATTTGCCGGAAAAAATTGTAGAGGGCGAGGCAATCAGATGAAGAGTCATTGTAGTGCCGCGTTCTTCCTCAGAAACAAAAACTCTTGACAACCCAGACATTGCAGAAAAAAATATAACCACCCAAAGCAAGCCTCCATTTAAGTACTCAGAAATTTTTTCGCTGCCTATTGAAAACATTATTACACTAATCGTAACAAGAATGAACATAGCAAGTGCATTAATTGCATAGCGAGTCCGCAGCTCCGATTCCCAATCTTTCTTAAACAGATAATATGATTTCATAACTATTCATTATATTAATTTGAGTATCTAAAATAATTTTAATAAATGAATATTTCCTGAAAATTTTGAAAAACATTTTGTGTTCGACTCAAATTATTTCGGGGCACAATAATAAAATATTCTTTTTCATATATTTGATTAACAAAAAGCAAACACCATGAAAAAAGTCAATCCAGATTCAACAATAAAATTTTTTGTTTCTGTAATTGGGTTATTCATAATCTTTTTTATTCTGAAAGAACTGCGTCATATCTTTATTCCTTTTGTAATTGCCTACATTTTGTTTTTTGTTTATGAACCTATGAATAATTTTTTGAAAATTAGAAAAATTCCCTTAGCAATTATTATTTTGATTGATATATTAATTACAATAGGATTATTCGCAGGAATTTCACAGATAATTCTTACTTCATTCATGCAATTTGGCGAAAACATTTCCTCTTATGCAGAAAAATTAAGTCATATAATTAGAAATATATCCAGGTCAATTGGAATACGAGACCCGCTCTATACAAATTTCACAATAAGCAGATTTCTTAGAACATTAAATTACGGAGATATTGCAAGCGGCGTTTTTTCTTCTACAATAGATGTTTTTATAAATCTATTTTTGATTTTATTCTTCTTCATTTTTATAAGCAGTGGCCATGATAAAATTGTTGAAGCAATAAGACTCCGTTATGTTGAGAAAAATGTAAAAACAACAATTAAAAAACTGAAAAAAGAATTAAAGCAGAAACAGGAACTTCTAAATAAAGATGACGAAACAATTGATGAGCAGCTTGCAACATTAACAATTCAAAGAGAGATGAAGCTTAAAAAAACTTTCAAGGATATTACAGAACAAATTCAAAAATATATAATAACTAAATTTCTAATCAGCATTTCACTCGGTATTTTGATTGGAACAATACTTTGGCTTTATGGAGTTGAGTTTTATATTGTCTGGGCTACAATTGCAGTATTATTGAATTTTATTCCTAATATTGGTTCAGTAATTGGTGTTGCTTTGCCCGCATTGATGACATTAATTCAATATGAATCTGTTGGATATGCACTCCTTGTAACTGCAACAATTATAGTTGTTCAAAACATTATTGGAAATATCATCGAGCCACAAATTTTTGGCAATCGATTAGGATTAAATCCGCTTGTAATACTTTTTTCTTTAATGGTTTGGGGTTATCTCTGGGGAATAGCAGGAATGTTTTTGTCTGTGCCTCTTACAGCAGTATTAAAAATTATTATTTCTAACTCAAGCTCTAAAAACATGCGGTTTATTACAAATCTTATGAGCAATTAAAAATTCCCGTTGTGCATTTCACGATTAATAATTTTCTTTCCTTATCTTTGCAATTATAATTATTGAACTTTTGCAGATGAAAATTGCTTTTGTATCAAGTGAAGTTTATCCCTATGCTAAAACTGGTGGACTGGCAGATGTTTCTGGTTCACTTCCTTTAGAACTTTCTAAACTTGGCAACGAAGTAAAAGTATTTATGCCAAAGTATAATACCTTTGGTGAAGTTGAGCACGGCTTATCTTACAGATGGGACATTGGTGAAATTCCCATTCGTGTTGCAGGCAAAGTTCATTCTGTTCATGTTCATACTGCAAAACTTCCAAATTCAAATCCTTCAGAAAAATCTAATGTGGAAGTTTATTTTGTCGATTGTCCACATTACTTTCATCGTTTCCGCATCTACACAAATGATAATGATGAAGATGAAAGATTCATTCTTTTCTCAAAAGGTGTAATTGAAATATTGCAGCGACTTCAATGGGCGCCTGATGTTATTCATTGCAATGACTGGCAGACTGCTTTGATTCCTATTCTTCTAAGAGAAAATTATGGATGGGATAAATTATTCGAAAAAACTGCAACTGTATTCACAATTCACAACATTGCATATCAAGGAAGATTTTCAAAAGATTCATTTGCTAAAGCAGAAATTAAACATGAACATTACCTTTTTGGCGGGATTGGCGAATATTATGGTGATGTAAATTTTTTGAAGACAGCAATATTCACAGCAGATATATTAAATACTGTAAGCGAAACTTATGCAAAGGAACTTCTTACTCCTGAATACGGCGAAGGAATGCATGAATATTTGCAGATGAGAAAAGATGATTTTTATGGAATACTAAATGGCGTTGATTACAATATCTGGAATCCCGAGACAGATAAATTTATTCCTTATCATTATTCGATAAATGATTTATCTGGCAAAGTAAAAAACAAAAAATTTCTTCTTGAACATATTAACTTTTCATTTGAAGAAAATATTCCTCTCATAGCTATGATTTCTCGATTTGTATCTCAAAAGGGTTTTGATATTTTGGCTTATGTGATTAATGAACTGATGGAATTAAATGCAAAATGGATTATACTTGGAAGCGGAGAACAAAAATATGAAGAACTTTTTTATCAAATTTCACATAAGTATTCTAATAAACTTTATGCTTACATAGGTTATAACAATGAACTTGCTCATTTGATTGAAGCTGGTGCTGATATTTTTCTTATGCCATCAAAATATGAACCTTGCGGCTTAAATCAAATTTATTCTCTTAAATACGGAACCGTTCCTGTTGTTAGAAAAACAGGAGGCTTGGCAGATACAGTTCTGGATTGGAATGAATTTTTAGCAATGGGACAAGAAATTGGGACGGGTTATTCGTTCTGGGATTATTCAGGTCATGCTTTGTTAGATACAGTAAAGCGAGCTTTGCATGATTTTCAATTAAAAGATGTATGGAAAAAAATTCAATTAAATGGAATGAGCAAAGACTACTCATGGAAAAAATCTGCAGAAAAATATATTCAACTTTACGAAAAAGCAGTTCAAAAAAGAAAAGCAATCATTAATTGACCAACCAAAAAAGTTAAACAAATATGAAGACTACACAAGCGATTACATTCTTTGCAATTGTATTTTCAATCTATGGTTTAATAAATTATTACATTGCAAGAAGAATTATCTCAATCATTCCAGAAAATTTTAAGAATATTTCTGTCATCATTTTAGTCTTTCTAATTCTCTCTTACATCATTGGAAGAATACTTGAAAATTATTGGGTCTCTTACCTTAGTGATTTTTTAATATGGTGTGGTTCGTTCTGGATTGCAGTAATGTTTTATACATTTCTGTTTTTAATTGTTATTGATTTAATCAGAATCATAAATCACTTCTTACACTTTCTGCCGTCTTTCATAACAGAAAATCCTGTGAGGACAAAAAATTTTTTGGCGGCATTTATATCTATTTTTGTATTCATTTTAATTATGGGAGGATTCTTTACCACAAAAATTATTAATGTTCGTAAATACAACATATACATAAACAAAAAAGCCGGCAGCTTGAAATCACTTAATATTGTCATGGCATCAGATTTACACCTTGGAACCATCAACGGAAAAATGTTTGCATACAAAGTTGTCGACAAAATAAACAAGCTCAAACCGGATATCATTCTTTTTGCAGGTGATATTATTGATGAAGACATAAAGCCTGTCTTAAAAGATAATGTTGGAGAAGCTTTATTCGAGTTAAAAGCAAAATATGGAGTTTATGGAATTACAGGAAATCATGAATACATTGGCGGAGTAAACAATGCTGTCAATTATTTGAATGCTCACAAAATTCAAATGTTGAGAGACAATTCAATTTTAATTGACAATGCTTTTTATCTTGTAGGAAGAGAGGACCGCTCAATAAACAGATTTACAGATAAAGGAAGAAAAGAATTAAGTGAATTAATTAAAGAAGTTGACAAATCTCTTCCAATTATATTGATGGACCATCAGCCGTTTCATCTTGAAGAAGCAGAACAAAATGGAATTGATTTACAATTATCCGGACATACACATTATGGCCAGCTTTGGCCCCTAAACTATATCATAAAAAAAATTTATGAATTACCTTGGGGATATAAAGTGAAAGGAAATACACACTATTATGTTTCATGCGGTGCTGGTGGATGGGGTCCTCCTGTAAGAATTGGAAGTTTACCCGAAATTGTAAATATCAAACTGCACTTTCAGGAAAATTAGATTAAAATTTTACGATAACTTTTATAATGCTGATTTCGTAATTTCCTGTTCTTTGTACTGCAATTGATAAAGCTTGTAATATATTCCTCTTTTTGCAAGCAGTTCCTGATGAGTTCCCATTTCTTTTAACTCACCTTTATGCATAACAATGATTTTATCTGCATTTTGAATGGTTGATAATCGATGTGCTATTACAATTGAAGTTCTTCCTGCTAAAAGTTTTTCAATTGCATTTTGAATCAATTCTTCTGTTTCTGTATCAATGCTTGATGTTGCTTCGTCAAGAATTAAAATTTGTGGATTGAATGCTAATGCTCTTGCAAATGAAATTAATTGTTTTTGTCCAACACTTAAAGTGGCTCCTTTTTCTTTTACTTCTTCATCATAGCCGTTTGGAAGTTTAGAAATAAAATCATGTGCGCCAACAATTTTAGCTGCTTGAATTATTTGCTCATCAGAAATTTCCTCTGAACCGAGTGATATATTCGATTTAATTGTTCCAGAAAACAAAAACACATCCTGCAAAACTACAGAAATAAATTTTCTGAGATTGCGTTTATCAATCTGACGAATATCAATTCCATCAATTGTTATACTTCCTTTTTGAATATCATAGAATCTTGTCAAAATATTTATAATGCTTGTTTTTCCTGCACCTGTAGCTCCAACAATTGCAGCTGTTTCGCCGGGATTAATCTTAAATGATACATCTTTCAATACATACTCTTCTGGATTGTAAGCAAACCAGACATTTTTAAATTCAATTTCGCCTTTGATATTATTCAAGATGATTGGTTTATCAGGATTCTTAACAAATGTTTTATCATCAAGCAGTTTAAATATTCTTTCCGAGGATGCCATTGCAGTTTGAAGAATATTATATTTTTCAGATAAATCTCGAACTGGTCTCCAGAACATTTCTGTATACTGAAGAAATGCAAACAGAACACCAATTGTTAAATGTTTCTGAATAACTTCGCCGCCTCCGTACCATATAATCAAACCAATTGTAATTGAACTTAATAATTCTACAAAAGGAAAAAATACTGCATAGTAAAAAACAGATTTAATATTTGCATTTCTATAATCAGCATTAATTGAAGAAAATTTTTTTAATTCATCTTCTTCTTTGACAAAATTCTGAACAATATTAATTCCGGTTACATGTTCCTGCATGTAAGAATTAAGTCTTGCAAGATGAAACCGAACATCTCTGTAAGTTTCTCTAACTTTCTTTCTGAACAAAAACGTAGCATAAAAAAGAATTGGAATAATTGAAAGGGTAACAAGCGCCAAATTCCATGAAAGAGAAAACATGAAGACAAAAATCCAGACTATAACAAATATATCACTGAAAACTGCAACAATTCCCGAAGAAAACATTTCGTTAAGAGATTCAACATCATTAGTTACTCGTGTAACAATTCTTCCAATTGGTGTTTTATCAAAAAATCTTAAAGCAAGCTTTTGGACATGCGAGAATATTTCTACACGCAAATCAAAAATAATTTTCTGCCCCATTAATTCAGTGTAATATGTAAGAAAATATTGAACCACTGCCTGAAAAAACAAAGAGGCAAATAAAATTAAGCTTATTACAATTAATCCATTCCAATCTTTTGCAGAAATATAATTGTCAACAGCAATTTTGGTAAGATAAGGACGAAGAGGACCTAAAGCTGCTACAAGTATATTGAGAAGAATAGCGAGAACAACATATTTTTTATAAGGCTTTACATACTTCAGCAGCCGCTTCATTAATTTGGCATCGTATGCCTTGCCTAATATTTCATCACTGTAATCTGAAGCCATTAGATAACTTTATAGTAGTTTTTATTTTCAAAAAATGAAATGATATTTTCAAATGTAGTTTGAAGAATTCTTTCGATTGCTTCGTGAGAATCGAAAGCCATGTGAGGAGTTATAATTACATTTTCTCTTCTTAACAAAAGATTTCTTTTTAATAATGCCTCTATGTTTTCTTTGGAAACATTTTTTGTAAGCATTTGATTTTCTTCTTTTAATAATTCTTCTCCTTCAAAAACATCTAAGCCTGCACCTCCAAATATTCCTTTATCAATTGCATAATAAAGTGCTGCGGGTTCAATTATTCCGCTCCGTGCTGTATTTATAAATAGTGCACCTTTTTTCACTTTATCAATATTATTCATGTTAATCATGTGATGAGTGCTTTCATTATATGGGCAGTGAAGTGTAATAATATCAGAAGAACCAAGCAGTTCATCTAAAGAGACATATTTAAAATCAAGAAGTTCTTCGAGTATATGATTTTTTCTTACATCATAAGCAAGCACATTCATTCCAAAACCTTTTGCAATTTTCATCACATGAACACCAATACTTCCAGCTCCAATAACTCCAATTGTTTTACCACGCAGGTCAAATCCTCTTAATCCATCAAGAGAAAAGTTACTTTGCTGAGAACGAATGTAAGCTTTATGCAAATTTCTTGACAATGCAAGAATTAAAGCAAAAGTGTGTTCTGCTACAGTATTCTCACCATAGTAAGGCACATTACAAACAGAAATATTTTTCTTTTTTGCATATTCAATATCAATATGATTGTAACCTGTGCTTCTTGTGGCAATTAGTTTTAGATTTTTTGATTTATCAATTACAGATTTATCAACTTTATCATAAATAAAAACTGAAAGCACATCTATCTGTTTAAGTATTGATGCTTCAGGAGATAATTCTTCCTTGAAAAAGAAAAGTTCATATTTACTTTTATCGAATCTTTTACTCAAATAATTTTTTTCTTTTGCAGGAATTGAGAAGAAAGCAACTTTTATTTTTTTCATACTGCTGCCTTTCATTAGTTAATTTCTTTTAGTTCATCTTCAAGAAGTTGTTTGTAATAAAGTTCTGCATAAATGCCGCCTTTTGCCACAAGTTCATCATGAGTCCCTTCCTCAGCTATTTTTCCTTTATCGAGCACAAATATTTTATCTGAATCTTTTACTGTTGATATTCTGTGGCTGATAATTATACTTGTTCTGTCTTTCATGAAATTTTTAAGTCGTTTTAGAATTTCCTCTTCTGTATGTGTATCTACTGCAGAGAATGAATCATCGAGAATTAAAATTCTTGGATTTACAGCAAGAGCTCTTGCAAGTGTTGTTCTTTGTTTTTGTCCGCCCGACAAAGTTATTCCCCGTTCGCCAAGAATTGTATCAAATCCATTTGGAAAATCTTTTACATCTTTGGTCAACTGTGCAATTTCAGAAACTTCATAAATTAATTCTTTATCATATCCATCTAATCCATATGCAATATTATTTTCAAGAGTATCAGAAAACAAAAAAGTTTCCTGCGGAACATAGCCAATATTTTTTCTTAAAACACTAAGAGGAATTTCTTTAACATTGTAACCGTCAATCAAAACTTCTCCTGAAGTAACATCATACATTCTTGGAATTAAATTCACAAGAGTAGTTTTGCCAGTTCCTGTCCTTCCAATAAATGCAATTGTTTCTCCTTGTTTAATTTTAAAGCTGATGTTATCAAGTATTAAAGGCAGATATTCATTATATCTGAAAGAAACATTTTTAAATTCAATTTCTCCTTTTATTGTTTTAATGTTGTAATTGGTTTTAGGTCCATCAGAAATTTCGTATGGTTCATTAAAGAATTTCATCAATCGTTTCATGCTTGCTTCTGCCTGTTGAATCATATTTGCAACAAATCCAAATGAAATCATGGGCCAAATTAGCATTGAAAGGTAAGCAATAAAAGCAGCGATTACACCAAGTGATATTTGATTATACATTACCATTCTACCGCCAAAAAGAATCACAATAATTGCAGAAAGACCGGCAATCATAAAAAATATTGGATGGAATAAAGCTTGGAGTCTTACCAAATCCATTTTTCTATTTAAGTATTCAAAACTGTGTTTTGTATATTTTTTAATTTCATAATCTTCTCGGACATAAGATTTAATAACACGAATTCCTGCAAAATTTTCTTGTGCGAGTGTTGTAAGCTCAGAAAATTTTTCCTGAATTTTAATATATCGTTTATGAACTTTCTTCATGACTATATAAACAAGAAATGAAAGCAATGGTAAAGGCATTAAAGCATAAAGTGTAAGTGATGGACTGAGAGAAATCATTATTGAAATAATCATTACAAACAAAACACCATTATCAATTGAATACATTACAGCAGGACCCACAAATGAACGAACAGCATTAATATCATTTGTGGCATGAGACATAATATTTCCAGTAGAATTATTTTGAAAAAATCTCAAGGGCAGTTTTTGAATATGATTCCAGAAATCCTGCCTTAAATCATATTCAATTTTTCGAGACACAACAATGATTGTTTCTCTTATCAGGAATTGAAATACACCG
>NZ_BAAJAO010000009.1:0-141312 GCF_057554405.1 Rosettibacter sp. KY25
ATTAGTTGTGTAAAAATTCGTGTTAATCGAACTATAGTAGAATTGTCCCGCAAAGCGGGATTTCGTTCGTTCGCCTTTGGCGAACTCACTTCAAAAAATGTCTGACGAACTTTGCTAAAAGCACAAATCCGTTGTGTAAAAAGCAGAATGAATAGAAACAATAGTAAGATTGAAATAATATGATAAATGATTTTGGACAGCCGGCATTTGCATATGCCGGCGGTTATAATTGTCGTCATCGCTGGGTGCCAGTATTTGGCAAAATGGAAGAATCAAATAAGCTTTTTATACATGAAAGCTGGGAAAATAAATTTAATAATTCATCAAAAAGAGAAAAAGAAATATTGCTTAAAGAAAAAGATACTGCAATTCAATTAAGTAAGCTTGGTTATAAAACAGAACTTAATTATGAATTAAGAAAAATATATGGCAAGGATACAGATATAATTATTGAAGGGAAATATTCACAAATAAAACATCCCGAAAAATCAAGACATAGGTCAATAATAAATTCTTTAAACTCCAGACAAGCAGATAATATTATTATAGTTCTAAATAAACCACTTGAAGAAAAAGAAAGATCAATTAATTACATTAGACTATTCATAAAAAAGCATGAAGAAAAAAAAATATTTATATTGCATAATAATAATTTGGAAGAAATAAAATGATTTTAACAGAAGAAATAAAAAATGAATTTAAAAAATCTTTTTATGATATTGATGAAGATATTGAAATATTAACAAAAGAAAGTAGATATACCAAAAACAAAGCTATATCACATCTTGGGAAAATATCATTTATGGTAGAATTCGGAATAATAAGTGCAGATGAAGCAATAGAAAAAATAAACAAAATAAAAAAAATTGCTAATCTAACTGAAGATGAAGTAGATGAAGCTTTATATTTTGCTTAATCATATTTTTTTATTATCTCACCTAATTTTGCGATATAAATTTCCTTTGCTGGCTCGTTTAATTCATCAATTAATTTTTTCTTCTGTTTTTCAGTAATACCAAGAAATTTCCATAATTTTCTTGAACGGCTTACACCGCTTACATTGAACCAGAAAGCTTTATTTTGATTTTCTTCTCCGGTAAATGATATAATTGCTTCAGTATCAGATGCCTTAACATTAATTGAGCGCAGCATTTTACCTGTAACAGTTAAAAAATTTTTTGCAGCCGAGGGATAAACTTTTTCTTTATAAGCTTTATAGCCTCCAAGAATTATCATTCCAAGCAAACCAGTTCTTTTAGAATGAACCACCTGAAAAAATTTACCATTACCATTTTTGCCGCCTAATTTACGATAAATTTTATCATCGAAAGGAATATAATAAGGATTAGTTGAATATTGAAAAGGCTTGCCTTCATAATCAATTCCCTTTTTAATATTTTCTTCAATAAAAGCTAAAACTCTTACGCCGGCTATTTGAAATAATTTTTTCATAGAATACTTTTATGAAATTAAACTTCTCTTTGCAGGAATAATTTGGTCATCATTTGCTGGAGGTGTTAAGCCGAGCATTTTATATGCTTCATCTTTTTTCAAATCAAGAAACTGGTTTGCTATTTGCAATGCTGATGCATTTTTCTAAATATCCTGCTCTTGAGCTATTACAAAAGCAAATTTATAGGGCATCAATCCATCGCCGTAATTCAATTTATAATCAAGTTCAAGAATTTTATTTATTAAATTCTCGATGCGAATCATATCGCTGTACATAATATCACTACTTACGAGGCGTAAAATTTGTAAAGCAGCGCGGCTGCCGCCGTAGTTTGGCAGTTCGCTTGTATTTGCCTGTCCTAATATTGCAATAGCAATTTCATTATTCAATGTTTCTATAAAATCTTTGAAATTGTTTCCGCTTGCAGCTGTAATTTGATTGAGTCGGAATTAGAATGTGTTAATCGAACTATAGTAGAATTGTCCCACAAAGCGGGATTTTCGTTCGTTCGCCTTTGGCGAACTCACTTCAAAAAATGTCTGACGAACTTTGCTAAGAGCATAAATCCGTTGTGTAAAAAGCAGAATGAATAGAAATATAGTAGAATTGTATTGCAAAATGGATTTCAATCATTTCAAAAATTTCTTCAACGAATTTATCTATATCAAGTAAATCCGTTCCATTGTAAAGTAGGATTTAATGGAATTAAAACTAAAAATTTCATTTCCATTTAAGATTTTTTAAGATTTTTTATTATGAATACATTAAGTGCACAAAAGAAAATAGAAGTAGATTTTGTAATAACTGATTTAGATTAAGGGATGGAAATTAAAAGAAATAACAAGAGAATTGTTGATTGAAGAAAAATTAGATAAAAATAAACTACTTTTTTCTTCGCCAGCCAAGTCCAAGCAATATTCTTGATAATTTTAGACTGATAAGTATACAAGCAATTATAATCAAATAAGAAATCATTTCAGATAATGTTATTCAATTAAAATTAATTATTCACAATAAGTGTGTCGTGAAAAATTATTTATTGATAATTTAAAAGAACTATATAAAAGTTTCAAAATTTTGGGAATAAGAAGAAATGACTTAATGCAACATTAAAATATCTATTTGCAAAACCTTAATAATGTAAAAAAATATACAGGTCTTTAAGATATCGTTTAATGTTATATAAACAGTATGTTAATCGAACTAGAATAAATTTGAATCTATGTTTTCATGTTTTTCTTTTTTAAATGTTTAATACTGATTGCAATATAGTAGTTTAGTCTACATGTAATAACGATTTCGAATCTTGTTACAAAATTTATAAGCACGATTCAATTAATCATGTTACAGATATTGCCTGATTTTGCTAATTGACTCACAGAAATATTTATTGAGCTTATTTGCATAGTAATGCTGGTTATTGAGCTAGTTAAATAATTTTTTTTGGAAATCCTTAATTCCTTTTTGATATTTCATATCAACTATTACTTTTCAAATATTTTTAGATTCTCAAGAAAAAATATTACTTAAAAAATATTATGTTTGTAACCATTGAATAATAATTGATTACAACGATGCAGAATAATTTAAAACCTCAACCTACTTTTCTTTATCGATGGACAATCTTACTTTTTATTAGTCTTGCCATGTTTGGCAATTATTATATTTATGACAGCATAAGCCCCCTTGCTGACTTACTTGTTAAACAATTGAAATTTACTGATGCAGATATTGGATTGCTTCAGGGTATTTATAGTTTTCCAAATATCATTATGGTTTTAATTGGCGGAATTATTATTGATAAAATTGGTACAAGAACCTCTGTATTAATTTTTACATGCTTAATAATGATTGGCTCGATAGTTACAGCATTGACAGGCAACTTAATTGTCATGGCTTCTGGAAGATTAATTTTTGGTTTGGGTGCAGAATCGATGATTGTTGCAATTACTACGATTATTGCAAGATGGTTCAAAGGGAAAGAATTATCATTTGCATTTGGATTAAACTTAACTGTAGCACGACTTGGTTCATTCTTAGCTCTTAATTCTCCAACATGGGGGAAAAGTTTATATAATTACTGGCAGTCACCATTATTAATTACTGTTGGAGCTGGTGTTTTTGCAGTTGTAACAATTAGCATTTATTATTTTCTTGATGTCTTAGGTACAAAAAAATTTACATTACCTGAAGAAGGTTCACAAGACAAAGTTATTCTCAAAGAAGTTTTTAATTTCCCAAAATCATTTTGGTATATCACAGCATTGTGTGTTACTTTTTATTCTGCAATGTTTCCATTTCAAACTTTTGCTATAAAATTCTTTCAAGATGCACATAATACATCAAGAGAAGTTGGAGGAAATCTTTCAAGCATGTTAACATTAGCTGCAATGATATTTACTCCGCTTTTTGGATTACTTGCTGATAAAATTGGCAAGCGGTCATTATTGATGATGTTTGGTTCTTTGTTAATAATTCCTGTATATCTTATGATGGCATATAAAATTGGAAAGCCAGAGATAATGACTGAGAGTGATTTCATAAATATAAATTTAGATTTCTTTGATATACATGCTTCTATTCCAATTTATTTATTAATACCAATGGCAATTATGGGAATTGCATTTTCACTTGTTCCTGCAGTTATGTGGCCCTCAGTTGCTTTAATTGTAGATAATTCCAAACTTGGAACAGCATATGGATTGATGACGATGATTCAAAATATTGGATTATTTTCTTTTAACATAATTATTGGATTTGCAAATGATATTTCACATGCAAGTGCTCAAAATCCATCCGGTTATAATTTAGGAATGTGGATTTTTTCTTCACTGGGTTTCTTTGGACTTGTGTTTGCTTATCTTCTCAGAAAAAGCGAAAGAAGTCTAAATGGTCATGGTCTTGAAAATCGTTCAAACTAATTTCAATTCTTTAATTCTTTTTTTGTAAATTGTAAATAGAAAAAAATCTGGGAACAATGCAAAAACTACTGTTCAGTTCAATATTATTTATTCTCTTTTCTATTAATTCATTTAGCCAGACATTTGGTTTTGGATGTCTCGGCTTAAGTGGATTTTATGCTGGCATAACACAACAGCAATATGAATCAATAGGAATAAAAGAATATCTTTTCCCTGAAACTATTAATAATCCAAATCTTAATACTGAATTTGATTTTAAGCAGGCTACTGGATATCGCTTTGGTGCAAATATTTTTAGAGCTCGTTTTGCAAAAGCATTTATTACTGCAAAAGGTTACTATCAATTTCTTAAAGAATCTCATACAAGACAACTCAGCAGTGATATTAACAATGAGAAAAAAAATAAATATGAACTCTCAATGAATCATTGGGGTGTGGGATTAGATTTTGGTTTCCCAATTTTTTCTATTCTTGATATAAAACTTCTTGAAGGACATGTTACTTTTATGAATCCTGAATTCAATACTGAAGTATTAGATATGAATAATAATATTCTTGAAGAAGACAAAATTGCAGCTGACAAAGTTAAAATTGGTTACTTTGTAGGTTCTGGTTTAATTTTGCATCTCATTCCAGATTATGTGAGTATTGAAGCAACAGCAGGTTATTCATTTTTTGTGATTGATAAATTTTATGATGATAATAATAATTTAATAATACCAGTTTCTTCTTCAAAGAATAATGCAGTAAATAAAAGTAAATTTTCTGCAACAGTTCAATTAAATGTTGGTTTTCCGCTCTGATTCTTTCAGTGATTACTTTTTAATTTGTTAAGACAATCCGAAAAAATTTTTTATGATGATTAATTTTCAACTTTATAAATAGAATCAAGCACGGTTCCATCTACCCATTTTACTATTGCAACCACATAAGATTTATCAAGTTTAGGTTTATCAGGTTTTCCGCCGCAAATTTCATAAACTTCCTTTTGCAATTCTTTAATTGAACGAATGGGCAATGAAGATTTTTTTACAGCATTAATTAAATCTTTTCGTTTAGGATTAATTGCAATACCTCTTTCAGTTATTATAACATCAATTAATTCACCAGGTCCGCATAATGTTGTAACTTCATCAACGATTACAGGGATTCTGTCTCTAAAAGAGGGAACAGCAAGAATTGTACATTTTGAGAATAAGCAATTTTGCCAGCCTCCAATGCCATGAAGCAAATAGCCATCCGAATGAGTTACAACATTTGCATTGAAGTTAATATCAACTTCTGTAGCTCCAAGAACAGCAACATCAACCATCGTAGCAAAATTACCTTTACCGTGATAATTATAACTTGTAAATGGTGAAGTCATAACATGATTTGGATTTTCTCTCATTGAACGAACACCTTCAAGGTCAAATGTTTGACCATCCAAAATGTAATCAGTTAATCCTTCTTCGAGCATTTCAACAAGATATTTTGTAGAACCGCCGCGTACAAATCTTGCTTTAACATTTTTTGCTTTCATTTTTTCTTTAAGGAATGGAATGAATGCAAGACTTGTTCCTCCAGCTCCAGCTTGAAAAGAAAATCCATTTTTAATTATTCCAGCAGCGTCTAAAAATTCAGCAACATATTCTGCAATTAAAAGTCTATCAGGACTTTTTGTAATTTCAGTTGTTCCGCTAACAATTTTTGAAGAGTCGCCAAGTGATTCAACTTCAACAACATAATCAACATAATTTCCTTGAATTTGCCATGGAACGCAGGGGAAAGGAACAAGATTGTCTGTAACAATAATTACATTGTCTGCATATTCAGCATCAGCCAATGCAAAGCCCAATCCGCCAAAAGCGGATTTGCCATAGAGTCCATTGGCATTGCCAAATTCATCTGCAGTTGGTGCAGCAATAACTGCAATATCGATATGGACCTCGCCATCTTGAATTGCCTGATATCTGCCTCCATGTGAACGCAATACACCAATACCTTTCATTTTTCCTTCGCTTACATATCTGCCTAATGGTCCATTCATACTTCCTTCGATATGATGAATTGTTCCATCTTCAAGATATTTGATTAAATGTTCATGAACTGGAAAAGAAGCACTTGGGAACCAACGAATATTTTTTATTCCCATTGAATGAATTACATCGAAAAGATAATTTGTTAGTAAATCACCATCTCTTAAATGATGATGAGTTGAAATTGTCATTCCATCTTTGATGCCGCATTTTTTCAATGCTTCTTTCAAATTTTTTACTACTTTATTGCCATTGGAAGGATAATCAATACAGCTGCGAATTAATGGAGCAGCTTTTCTGCCGCATGGTTTATATTTACTTACTCCTTTGAATGGAATTTGTATCTGACCATTAACTTCGACGGGCACTAATCGGTTAGCTTCATTTTTTATTAGTTTCATAGTTGCTATGAATTTTTTATTGTTAAAAAACTTTTTGAAAGTTTATCATGTTCTTGAAGATTATCTTATAAAATTTCTTATGTGCAATTGATAAAATCTGAAATAAGAATGTTTTTTATTTTTTGTTAATTTCTTTTTTCCAATCATTATTTAATACACCATACTGAATTGCAAGGTCGATTATTCTTTGAGCTCGCTTTATAACTGGTGCATCTATCATTTTGCTTCCTAAAGTTGTAACAGCTAATCCTTTGGATTTTGCTTCTTCGAAAGCAAGTATAATTTTTTTGGCTTTTTCAATTTCATTTTGTGTTGGTGTGAATGCTTCATGAATAATTTTAATTTGACGTGGATGAATGCAGCCTTTCCCTTCAAATCCCAGAGATTTAGCTTCAAGGACACTATTTCTTAAACCTTCCATATCATTTACATCTGAGAAAACAGAATCGATAGCTTGAACACCTGCCGCTTTCGCAGCATTAATAATTGCACAACGTGCATAAAAACTTTCTTTTCCTTCAAGTGTTCGCTCAACACCTAAATCAGCAGTATAATCTTCAAGACCAATTGTTAAGGCACAAACTAAATCAGATGAAGATGCAATTTCATAAGCTCTTTCTACTCCAAGTGCAGTTTCAATTACAGGCATTAGATAAATAATATCGTTTATATTTTGTTGTGCTTTAATGATATTAATTTCTTCCTCAACATCTTTAACTGTCATTGCTGATTCACATTTTGGAATTAATATAACATGAACATTATGAGGAACAACAAAATACAAATCATCTAAACCCATAGGCAATTGATTTATTCGAACCATTCTTTCAGCACCGTAGAAATAAACCGAACGAAGTGCATTTCTAACCAAAAATCTTGCAGAAGTTTTTTCTTCTGGTGAAACGCTATCTTCCAAATCGAGAATTATTGCATCAGGTTTGTGAAGTCCTGCATTTGGAAAATATTTAGGTTCATTCCCTGGCAGGTACAATCTGCTTCTTCTTATTCTATTTTTTTCTGTTTTATAATTATTTTTTTCATTGAAAGGAAGAAGAAATTCTCGAGTATCATCAGGAAAAAGATTTTTATAAGCGGCTTCAAATCTTGCTGCAATTGTAAAAGGGAGAGCACCAAAATCTTCAACATTAATAATTGCATTTTTTAATTCAAAAAAATTGCTCATTTCACTTATTAGATTTCTAATGCTTTTGCCATAAAGCGAATCAACTTTGCTTCTTAATGAAATTTTTAATCCAGTTCGTTGAGTAAATTCAATTTGTATAAAACAATCGGCACGGATTGATTCTCCGCGTTTACCTGCAAATCCGATTTTTTCTTTTTTCAGTTTCATAATAATTAATGAAATTTATTTGGAAATAAATTGTGAATTAATTAATTCAAAACCAACTCTTTCATAAAATCTTTTGCACTAAGTTCTTCACAATTAAAAATCACTTCTTTAATTCTTTTCTGTTTGGATGAATTTAATAATCCTTCTGTTAATGAGTTGAATTTGGTTTCTAATTCATCGATAGACATTGGCTGCTCAGGATGACCTTTAGGATATTCGAGATATTCATTATATGTTTTGCCATTATTTGTTTTGATTGTTACTTCACACGGCTGTTTTTCAGGAAACATATTTTCAAATTCTTTCGATGGAATGCCATTAATTTTATCAATAATCTTCCAGATTCTTTCATCTTTTAATTTTTCATCAGAAAAGGTTTGTGTAGTAACTTTTCTATCGACTATTGCAGCTGCAATGCAATAGGGAAGTGAATGGTCTGCAGTTTCTCTTGAGGTTGGGCGATATTTATCTTTGTCAAAAAGAATATCGCAAACTCTTGAGATTGTTTTAATTGTTACGTATTCAATTTCATCATAATTAATATCATTTTTTGAAATAACATTTAATACTGCTGAAATTGGAGTGTGAGTTAAAGCTTCAGTTGGAAATGCTTTCATGCTGCATTCGAGAATTTTAAAATTACTTCCAAGATTGCCAGTTAATTTTTCGATATTCCATTTCCATTCTCCATACTCATCTCTTCCAGAAATTTTTAGTGGAGAAACTTTTTGATTTTTATAATCCCAGCCGAATAAGCAATCCATCAAACCTTCTTTCCCTTCGAATATTAGTTCTGGTCCTGTAAAACCTTTTTGAGCAAGTAAAGCTGCAAAAACACCGCTTTGAACTGAAAGAGGGTCAACAAAATTTTTCATCATTGATAATTTGCCTGAAGCTGGTGCGCCAATTGTAAAATTATGGCAGGCACTAATTCCTATTGCATTATCTAATTGCTCAGTGTTTAATCCAAGAATTTTTCCTGCAACAATCGGTGAAACAAATTGAGTTAAAGTTGCATGATGCCATTTACGCTCTCTAATTCCAGGCACAGCAAATTCACATAAACGCTGTTCGAATTCATATCCAATTACAATGGCTGTTAGAACATCTTTCATTGATGCATTAACTAATTCACCGGAAGATAAAGCAGCAGGAATTAAATCTGATGGATGCGAAGGGTCTTCTTTCCAGTAAATATCATTGAAATCTAATGAACGAATCATAAGTGAATTAATTAATGCTGCATTTACAGCAGGAATTTTTTCACCAAAAGCAAAAATTGTTGATTCTTGCTTTCCGCCCATCTCAATTAACAATTGATGGAGTATATTCACATCTTTAGTGTAATAAGAACCAAATGCACAACCTATTGAATCATACAAAAATCTTTTTGCTGTTTCAATTACAGTTTCAGGCAAATCATCAAATTTAAGACTAATAGCAAACTCAGACATAACACGAGAAATAGATTTCCTCATAGTGTTAATCCTTAATTGTTAAAAAAATTATGAAAGAGATTTACTTGTTTTGCCAGTTGGTTTCGTAAATTTTAGGAAAGTTGAGAAAAGGGAAGAAGTGTTTTGAAATTTTATTCTTTCTAATCATAAAAGATTTTTTATATCATCATAAGTTAAATTATCAATTTTGTTAATGAAAGCAAAGGATTTTATTTATCTTTTTTATAAACATCATAAAAAAATTTTTAAAGAATTAGAGCATGGACTTAATCCAGTTTTCTAATCCACCTGCTACAATTAACTTTTGTGCAGTTATACCAATAGGATTTATTGAATAAATTTTATCTTGGACTTCAATTATAGATTTTTCAAAATCAATATTTGCGACTATTCCTGTTTTAATAGTTAAGCTTTCTGAACCAAATTGAGTTTTCAAATCATTAACAAGTTGAGGACATTCGATAGTTAAAAATCCGTTGTTAATTGCATTTCGCTTGTATGTTTCATTGAATGAACCTGCTATTACAAGTTGAATGCCTTTATATTTTAGAGCAGTAGCAGCTTGTTCACGAGAACTGCCTGTTCCAAAATTAAATCCACCAACAAGAATATCTCCTTCTTTTGCAATTAATTTGAAATTGGGGTCGTAATTTTCCATGACAACATTAGCTTGATCTTGAGGAGTCATTGAATCGTTGTAAGTGTATTTACCTGGATAAATTCCATCAGTGTTAAGATTATCTTGAGGACAAAAAATAATTTCTCCATTAATTGCAGCAGGGAATCCATCAATAATTTGAACAGGTTCGAGTGTTATTTCTTTTTGATTAACTTTTATTTCACCGATAATATTTTTTTGTGTTTCATTCCATTCATAATCTATATAACCAGAGAGAGCAGAATAAGCAACTACTGCAGGCGAAGCGAGATAAGCGGTTGCATTAGGAGAACCCATTCTGCCTTTGAAATTTCTGTTTGTAGCTGAAATTCCAACTTCTCCATCTTCAAGCAAGCCTTCTCCCAGACCTATACAAGGACCGCAACCAGGGGGCAATGGTATTGCTCCAGCTTCAATTAATGCCTGCCAATCACCTCTTTTTTCACTTTCTTTTTGAATTTCACTCGAAGCTGGACTTATATAAAATTTTACATGGTTTGCAATTTTTTTACCTCTTAAAATTCTTGCTGCTTCTGCTATATCTTCCAATCTTGAATTAACACATGAAACCAGATAGGCTTTATCAATTTTTATTTTTTTCTTTTTAATTTCAGAAATTGGGAGCATCTTCTTAACTGTATTTGGTCCTGATATATAGGGTTCTATTGTTGATAAATCAATGGTTAATTCTTTAGCATAAAAAGCATTTTTATCTGCTCTTAAATTTTCGATTTCTTTTTCTAATTTTTTAATTCTATCAAGATTTAATCTTGGGTGTAAACCATTTCCATCAATATCAGAAGCTACACCTTCTAACCCTCTTTGTTTAATAAAGTTAGCTCTTTTATTTAACCAATCAATTAATATATTATCAATAGGAAATAAACCTACTAAAGCACCCCATTCTGTTGTCATGTTGGCAATTGTTAATCTTTCGTCGATGGTTAAAAATTCAATTCCACTTCCAGTAAATTCAATTGCATGGTTAAGGACTTCGTCATTATTGAAAAAGCCGCAAAGAGCAATAATAACATCTTTTCCAGAAACACCTGGATTTAATTTCCCTTTTAGTTCAACTTTTGCAATGGGAGGAACTTGCCACCATGTTTTACCTGTTGCCCATATAGCAGCTGCATCAGTTCTAACAATTGGAGTTCCAAGGCATCCTATGCCGCCATATATATTAGAATGACTGTCAGAAGCAACAACTAAAGTTCCGGGGAATGCATATCCTTCTTCAACCATAATTTGATGGCCAATGCCTCTGCCTGCGGGATAAAAATCTGCTCCCATTGATTTAGCAAATTCTTCTATCTTTTTATATTTCTGCAGATTTTTTTCATCTTTGTTTTGAATGTCGTGGTCGAGAGTTATTACAACTTGACGGGGATTTGCTAATTTTTTTGCACCAATACTTTGGAATTTTGGAATTACAGCTCCAGTATTATCATGCGTCATTACATAAGCTGGACGAATCGTAACATAATCTCCAGATTTCACAATATGATTTGGCATTAAGTCAACAGCAAATTTTTGGACAATTTTTTCGATTAATGTTTGCGGCATTTATAAAACCTCTTTACATTTTGTTATTGAAAAGGTTCGAACGAAACAAAATCTGCATGATGAACAATGATTGATTCAATTGTTCTTTTTCCTAAGTCGCCTTCTTTTGAATGTGTTGCAATTATATGTTGAACTTCATAAGGTAAATTAAATCGTGCTGCAATAGCTAATCCACTGAATGGATGACGAACAAGAGTGCCAGCTTTGCTTGTTACTATTTTACTATCAACTTTTTCATACTCTAACAATTTACCTACATCTATAAGAATTGCACCTGCAATCAAATAATCCATGTTGATGTTAATAAAATCACCAAAATTCTTTTTCATAATTTTAGCAATTTCAACAGCTAAATGAACACATGTTCTTTTATGTTTTATGAAAGAAATTTTGCAATCTTTGATAAGCAAAGTAAATGGAATTTCTTCTAAATCTTCTACTGTTAGAGAAGAATTTTCAATTGCAAAAGTCCAGCAGTCAATAACTTTTTCTTTCAGAGCTTGATCTTGAATCCAATCAATTTCGGGCCAAAGTTTTTTTATTTTTTCTTTTATCATAAAATTATTTTACTGCTACTGGTATTTTTTGATTTTTTCTTAATACTTGATAAGCTTGAAGAGCTAAAATTACAGCAAGAACAAACAGCAATAATGAAATAAATGAAAGAGCAAAGTTACCTGAGATTAAATTATTATAAAACAACATTAATAAAGATGTTAGTGTAACAGCAAACATAAATAACATTGGTATCAATGTAAATTTCATATCAATATTAAGATGAGCAACCCAAACAGTGAGAGCAAGCAAAGCAATTGCAGCTAATAATTGATTCGCACTTCCAAATACTGGCCAGATTGACATAGATTGTCCACTTAAAGTTAATGCAGCACCAAATAATACTGTAATTGCAGTAGCAATGAATCTGTTTTTTACTAAAATGCTTTGTTCTGTCTTTTCTTTAATTTCAAAAAATTCTTGAAATGAATAACGAGCTAATCGAGTTGCAGTATCGAGCGAGGTTAATGCAAAAGCTGATACAGCAAGAGCTGCAAAGCTTGTAGCTGCATCAACAGGGATATTCAAGTAAGGAATATTATGCATAAAATTTGCAATGCCTGTTGAAAAAGCTGCAACAGCTCCTTTTGTATTTAATAATTCAAGAAAATGTTGTTGGTCTAACGAAGCAACGGAAAGAAGTGAAAGTACTGCAAGTAATCCTTCTATGAGCATTCCACCATAACCAATAATTTTAGCATCTGTTTCTTTGTCGAGTTGTTTAGCAGTTGTGCCGCTTCCTACAATTGAATGGAATCCGCTTATTGCACCGCATGCAACCGTAACAAAAAGAGCAGGGAATAGATACCCAACTTTATCGACTGTAAAGTTTGTAACGGGCGATAAATGAACTTCAGGAAATGTAAAAAATAATCCAACAATTCCAGCTATTATTAATCCATATAAGAAAAATGAATTCAGATAATCCCTTGGTTGAAGTAAAATCCAAACAGGTGTTACTGAAGCAAGAAAAATGTAAATGAGCAGTATAATAATCCATGTATTTTTATCTAATTGTAAAGGGAATATATAACCAAGATAAATGCAAATTGATAGAAAAATAATCCCAATAATTGAAGAAATCCATAATGGTACTTTGAATCTATAAACACTTAATCCAAAAATTATTGCTAAAAAAATAAACAGTATAGAGGATGTTCCTGAACTGGGAATGTGAGTGAAAGTATCTGCAACAATTAATGTGAATACAGCAATAACAAGAATTAATGTTGCCCAAGTGAAAATCAAGAAAAGTTTTTTGCCGCTTATACCGATATAATTTTCTATTATCTGACCAATTGATTTACCTTTATGTCGAACAGAAGCAATGATCGTTGTATAATCATGAACACCGCCAATAAAAACAGAACCCATTAATATCCAGATGTAAACAGGAATCCATCCAAAACTTGCAGCAATGATAGGACCAACAATCGGTCCAGCTCCGGCAATTGATGCGAAATGATGTCCAAGCAAAACAGGAGATTTAGCAGGGCAATAATCTACTCCATCATATAATGAATGTGATGGGGTTGCATTTGAGTTTGATACACTCAATTTTTTTGCAATATATCCGCCATAAATATTGTATGCACCAATGAACATTAGAATTGCAAATAATATTAAAAGTACGCCGCTCATTTTTTTGCCTTTTGTTTGATTACAAAATTACAAATTCATCTCTTACATTGTTCACTATTAGTCCTCTTTGGTTCTCTGTGTAACTTTATTTTTAACATGGAGAAATCGGAGATTATCACAGAGAACCGCGGAGTATTATTAAGTTAATTTAGATGTCTTCAATATTAATTTTCATAAAATTATTTTTTACACTATAAGAATTTTAGATTGTTACAATTTAGCAATTTTCTAAATTCTTATTTATAACTTAGAAATAACAGCATCTGTCATTTGTTGAGTTGATGCAGCACCTTTTTCAAATACATCTGGACCGCCTTTCAATTTTAGCATGTCATAAGTTCTTACCTTTCCTTCTTCAATTACTTTTGCAATAGCATTTCGGATTCTTTTTGCAATTTCATTTTCGCCGATATGTTCAAGCATCATAACCGCACTCATAAACATTGCAATTGGATTAACAATTGATGGATTTAGTTTTTCATATTTTGGAGCAGAACCATGAGTTGGTTCAAAAATTGCAACTTCATCTCCGATGTTTGCACTGCAAGCAAAACCAAGTCCTCCAACTAAACCAGCAAAGCCGTCGCTAATTATGTCGCCAAACATATTTTCTGCTACTATAATTCCATAATCTTCTGGATTTTTTGTAAGCCACATCATTTGTGCATCAATGTTTGTATCCCAAAGTTCAATTTCAGGATATTCTTTTGAAATTTCTTTTGCAACTCGTAGCATCATGCCAGAAGTTTCTCTAAGAACATTAGGTTTTTCACAAAGAGTTACGCTTTTATATCCATATTTTCTTGCATATTCAAAAGCAGCGCGTATAATTCTTTCACTTGCTTTTTTTGTAACAATTCTTGTTGAGATTGCCATCTCTTCACTTGGTACATTAGCAAATGCTTTCATCTTTGGATGAGTTTCGAGAGCATCTCTAACTTGTTTAGGAGGATTAGTCCATTCAACACCTGCATATAATCCTTCAGTATTTTGTCTGAATACAACAACATTGACAAACGGTTCTTCATAAGTGCCATCAATTTTTTTACGAATGAAGTTAAGTGGATTTCCTTTAAATGATATACATGGACGAATGCAAATATCCAAGTTAAAAATTTGTCGAAGAGAAACTATTGGAGAAAAGTAAGTAAAACCTTTTCCTTGAAGTTCTGGATTTAATTCTTTATCGGCTGCATCTTTGGGTTTACTTGTTATTGCACCGAATAAAGCAATTTTATGTTTGGCAATCAAATCAATGGTTCTTTGAGGCAGAGCATTTCCTTCTTTGCACCAAAATTCCCAACCAATATCTCCCCAAACATAATCAGCTTCAAATCCTGCTGCATTTAAAAGTCTAATTGCTTCTGGAAGAACAATTTTTCCAATTCCGTCTCCAGGCAATGCAATTATAGTTCTCATTATATACTCCTATGATAAAAATTCAATATACAACTTATAGATGTTAAATATCTTTGGCAACTAGAAATTTAAATGTGAGTAGTAAATTAAATGGAATTTTTTAATTGTAAATAGATAGAATAAGTTTTATCATCAAAGCAGCAAAATATAACTTTTTCAATTTCATTATGTTTATGTAAAAATTCTATTACTGTATTAAAAGCAATTTTGGAAGCTCGTTCAACAGGGAATTGGTAAGCTCCAGTACTGATTGAAGGGAAAGCTATAGTTTTTATTCCATTCTCTACTGCAAGTTTTAAGGAATTTTTATAACAATTAGCTAATAATTCATCTTCATTATAATTACCTCCATGCCAAATTGGTCCCACAGTATGAATTACAAACTTAGCAGGTAGGTTATAACCTTTAGTTATTTTAGCTTCGCCAGTTGGACAGCCACCTAATTTTTTACATTCTTCTAAAAGTTCTGGACCAGCTGCTCTATGAATAGCACCATCAACCCCACCTCCTCCTAATAATGAGTTATTAGCAGCATTAACAATTGCATCAACTTTTAATTTGGTTATGTCGCCTTTAATTATTTCAATTCTCTCCATAGTATAGAATGAATTTTATTTCAACTAAAAAATAATAAAACAAAATTAATCTGTAAACGTTTGTTGTTTTAAAAAGTATCATTTTCTCATTGTGAAACTACTTAATTATAAAACAACATAGAAAAAGATGAAAAATTATAAATCGATGATGGCATTAATATTGATTTTTTATAGTTACATATAAAATAAAATTTATGGAATTAATTGATATTATATATGAGGGATTGCAGATTTCCATAGCTTTGCTTGGAGTTGTAATTATATTATCTTATTTAATATCGAGGTTAAGATTAAAGAATAAAAAAATAAACAAAGAACAAAAAGTTAATTCGAATAACAATAATTCTCTCCCAATTATGCCACAGCCACTTTTAAAGAATAATTTTTATTACAATGAAGCACTAAAATATCGTGAAACCAACAAAATTTATCTTATCAATCCAAATTTAATTTATCTAAAAAGCAGTAAAGATATATTAAGAGAATCGGTAAAAAATTTTAATCATGAAAAAAATAGTGGTCGAACACGTTACACTATTATTAATGAAGAGATGCGAAAGAAATCAAATAAATCTGTAATTAATTTTATGTGAATGCAATTCTAAGAAGCACTATCTCAAATAATTGATAAAAATTTATAATTCATCTAATCGCTTATAGCTAAATTGTTTTAACACTAAATCAAAAAAATTATTTTACTTCTCATTTAACTCCGTTTAAATTTATCAAATAATATTTATTGTTATAAAAAAAACTGAATTAAAAATAATTCTTTATTAAAAAAAGAATGAATTTTAATACATAATTTAATTGATTTTATTGAATGGCTTGTATATTTTTCGATAAGTTATTTTTAGAAAAAAATATACTAATTATTTTAAGGGTATTATAATGAAATATGGTGAATTTTCTGAAAATGGTAAGGAATTTATTATCAACAATGTTGCTACTCCAACTCCATGGATTAATTATATTTATAATGATGAATATTTTTCTACAATTTCAAATAATGCTGGGGGTATTAGTTATATTAAAAATCCGCTGCATGGCAGAATTACAAGATATCGTATAAATGAAGTTCCTCCAGATAGGCCTGGTAAATATATTTACATAAAAGACAAGGACAATAACGAGTATTGGACTTTAAGCTGGCAGCCTGTGGGTAAATACAAAGATTCTTATAAAACTATTCATGGTTTTGGTTATACTAAAATTGAATCTTTAATAAATAATATTCGTGCTGAAGGTTTATTTTTTGTACCTTTAAATGACAATAGGGAAATTTGGAAAGTAGCAATTAAAAATGAATCAAACACTGTCCGAAATTTATCTTTATATGCTTATGTGGAATTTGCATTGGGGCATGGATTAATTGACTTAATTAATCAATGTGATGACCAACATTTCAATCGTGTTTATTTTGATAAAAATCTTAATACATTATTTGCAACCAAAACCTACTGGGTAACAAAATCAAATGGAACACAGCAACAAGAAAATCAGGAATGGGACCAATGGGCATTTTTTACTGTTAATTTTCCAGTAACTCAATATGAAACTTTAAGAGAAAGATTTATCGGAAATTTTCGAAATGAAAGTAATCCTTTAGGATTGGAAGTTGATGAATTATCAAATAAAGATACAGATTATGGAAATGCAGTTGGCGTGCTTAGAGTTGATATTGAATTATCACCAAATGAAACAAAAGAAATAATTTTTTCTCTTGGTGTTATTCCTAAAAAAGAATTTAATGAGAAAAAGAAATTAATCGTAAAAAAATATAATGATGCTGATTCAGTAAATAATGCGTTATTGCAAGTTCAGAATAAATGGGAAAAATTTATTAGTCATACTCGTTGTAATACACCAGATAGAGACATAAATATTTTTATGAACTATTGGGTTCCTTATCAGGCAAAAGTTGCTTTTGATGTTGGAAGAGTTGCAAGTTATTATTATTGGGGAATCAGCAGAGGTTTTGGTTTTCGTGATACTGCACAAGATACAATTGCTGTTACAATCGCCATGCCTAAAAAAGCAAAAGAAAGAATTCTTTTGTTATCGAAACAAATGTTCAAGGATGGAAGAGTATATCATCATTTTTATAATGACTCCAATGGAGAACTTACAAAACATTGTGACGACCCTGTTTGGTATATTCTTGCTGTAACAGAATATATACGTGAAACCGGTGATTTTGAAATATTGAATGAAAAAGTTTCTTATGTTGACAGTGAAGAAGGAACAATTTTAAGTCATTTATATTCAGTTGTTAATTTTATCAAGAACATATTAACTGCCAGAAATTTGCCTGTATTTGGAAGAGGTGATTGGAATGATACTTTAGATTATATTGGCGGTGATGATGGTGGTGAGAGTGTTTGGGCTGCTATGTTTTATGTTGCTATGTTGAACAGACTAATTGAGTTATTCCAGTATATTAAAATTGATTACAAAGAAATTGAAGAATTAAAAAATAAGATAACTAAAAGTATTGAAGAATTATGCTGGGATGGTGAATGGTATATTAGAGCATTCGGAAGCGGGAAAAGAAAAATTGGTTCTAAAGAAAATAAATACGGGAAAATTTTTATTAATACTCAATCTTGGTCAGTTATTGCAAATTTACCAGATCGACAAAGATTAATTAACGCACTTGATAGTGTTAGAAAATATCTTGATACGGAATATGGTCCTAAAATTTGTGCCCCAGCATTTAGAGAGATTGATCCAAATGTTGGTTTAATTACGAGATGTGTCGCAGGTAAAAAAGAAAATGGAGGAATTTTTTGCCATCCAATCACATGGCTTATTCAAGCCGAAGCAATTATGAAACGTGGCAATATTGCTTTTGATTATCTTAAAAAAATATTACCTAATAGAATCGATTCGGATATTTTTTCTGTTGAGCCATATGTTTTTTCACAATATATCACAAGCAACGAACATTCATCTCCAGGTAAAGCAAGTCATTCATGGCAAACAGGAACTGCAGCTTGGATGTACAGAATTTTTTATGACTATATTATGGGAATCCGACCTACTTACAATGGCTTAATTATTGACCCAGTTATTCCTTCAAGTTGGAAATCTTTTTCTGTTGAAAGAGTTTTTCGTGGAACAAGATATATAATTGATGTTGATAATGAAGCTGGTGTAGAATCTGGTATTAAAGAACTATATGTAGATGGAGAAAAACTAAACTCTAATATTATTCCAGTATCACAAAAAGAAATCTGTCATGTAAAAGTAATAATGGGAAAATGAAAAGAGGGTAAAATGCTAAAACGGTATTCAAATAATCCAATAATAACAAGAAAAGAGATTCCAGAAATAAAACCTCATCTAATTGATGTTTCTTCTGTTTTTAATCCAGGCGCAATTAAATTTAATGATAAATATTTATTACTGCTTAGAGTGCAAAATAGAGGAAGAGAAACTTTCATAGTTAAAGCTGTAAGTGATGATGGAATTAATTTTAAGGTTGATAATAAAATTGTCAACTTTATTGGTTTGGAAAAACTAACGAAAAAAGTTTATCATGTTTATGATACAAGAATTACTAAGCTAAACGATACTTATTATATTATGTTTGCTATGGATATGGATTATGGGTGCAGACTTGGTTTAGCTTTTACTAATGACTTTGAAGAATATAATTTTTTAGGAATTGTTTCAAATGATGATTCGAGAAATGGAGTTTTATTTCCTGAAAAGATTAATGGAAAATTTTTAAGGTTTGAAAGACTAAATAAAGTTCAGCTTGAGGGTGGACCAACTACAGGAAATACAATTTATCTCTCCGAATCAGAAGACCTTTTAAATTGGAAAATTATTAAGCCAGTTATGTCAGGAAGATTTCATTATTGGGATGAAAATATTGGTTCTGGTCCTCCACCAATTAAAACTAAAGAAGGCTGGCTTCATATATATCATGGTGTAGCAACTCATTTTGCAGCATCAAATATTTATCAAGTTGGAGTTGCACTTCATCATTTAACGGACCCAAGCAAAGTAACTTATCGCGGAAAGTTTAATATACTTGAACCGCGTGAACTATATGAAATGGTTGGACAGGTTCAAAATGTTTGCTTTCCTACTGGTGCAATCGTGGAAGATTATGATGCTGATGGTTATGCATTGAATTCGAGTAAAGTATTAATTTATTATGGTGCTGCTGATACTTCTGTATGTTTAGCTTTTTCAACAATAGGAGAATTGATTGATGCTGCTAAACAATAAAAAGTTTTGTTACTCATTCTTTGTTTTTCTTTTATTGAATGGTTTTTCATTTGCTCAATCAATACCAATTCCTCAAATCGATTTTAATCCTCGAAAATATATTTGTTACTTCACAGATGAGAATATTAATGTCGATGGTAAACTTGATGAATCATCTTGGCAAAAAGTTGAATGGTCAGAAGATTTCTTAGATATTGAAGGAGATGCAAAACCTCAACCTCGTTTTAGAACAAGAGTAAAAATGTTATGGGATAATAATTATTTCTACATTGCTGCCGAATTACAAGAACCGCATATATGGGCTACGTTGAAAAATCGTGATGATATAATTTTCTATGATAATGATTTTGAAGTGTTTATTGACCCAGATGGTGATACACACAAGTATGTCGAATTTGAAATGAACGCATTTAATACGGTTTGGGATTTATTATTGATTAAACCATATCGAGATATGGATAAAGCAGCACTGCATGGTTTCGATATAAAAAATTTAAAATCCGGAGTTCATATTTATGGAACAATAAATAATCCAAACGATATCGATAGCTGCTGGACAGTCGAAATAGCTTTTCCATGGGAAGCTTTTAAAGAAATTACATCAATTCAAATTCCACCTGCTGATGGTGATCAATGGAGAATAAATTTTTCACGTGTAGAATGGAAAACTTATGTTAAAAATAATAATTATGAAAAAGTGATTAATCCAGAAACTAACAAACCTTATCCAGAAGATAATTGGGTGTGGAGTCCTCAGGGCGTTATCAATATGCATTATCCTGAAATGTGGGGCTACGTTCAATTTTCTAATGTAAAAGCTGGTAATGGTAAAGCAGATTTTATCAAAAATGAATTAGAAAATATTAAATGGTATTTAAGAAATATTTACTATCTGCAAAAATCATATTTTGAGAAAAATAAAAAATACGCTAACAATATTTCTTCTTTAGGAATAAAACCACTAAAAACTGATGGTCATAAATACAAACCACAGCTTGAAACAATAAATGATTTTTTCAAATGTTCTATAAAAATTTCTGATAAAAAAAATATATCTATCTACAATGATGGATTAATTTTAATAATAAACAAAAAAAATTAATGAATACTCGTCCAAGCTTAAAAGAAAGAAAATTTATCAGCAAAGCTATTGAAGAAAAAATCAAAGAGATTTCAGATTTTTTGATTGATAAAGACTTAGCAAGATTATTTGCAAACTGCTTTCCAAATACATTAGATACAAGTGTAGTTTTCAAATTCGAAGATGGAATACCTGATACTTATGTGCTTGCTGGTGACATACCAGCTATGTGGCTGCGTGATTCTACTGCACAAATTTGGCCCTACCTTGATTTTATTAATCAGGATGATAATCTCAAATTATTGATTATGGGACTTATCAATCGACAAACAAAATGTATTCTTATTGACCCTTATGCAAATGCATTTAATTACGATAAAAAGGAAAGCATATGGATAAACGATTTAACCGAAATGAAACCTGAATTGCACGAAAGAAAATGGGAATTAGATTCATTATGTTATTATATAAGATTATCTTACAATTTCTGGAAATTAACAGAGGATACTTCCTGTTTTGCAGATGAATGGAAAAAGGCTACTCAATTAATTTATAATACATTTATAGAACAACAGCGTAAAAATGGTAGAGGTTCTTACAGATTTGGAAGAATTACATCTTGGAGTACAGACACAGTTCCTGGAAATGGTTATGGCAATCCAATAAAACCTAATGGATTAATTGTTTCTATATTCAGACCTTCAGATGATGCTACAATATTCCCATTTTTAATTCCTTCAAATTATTTTGCTGTTGTTTCATTAAGACAGTTATCAGAAATGTATAAAGAAATTTTTCAAGATTATGATTTTGCAAGCAAATGTTTATCGCTGGCTGATGAAGTAGAAATAGCAATAAATAATTTTGCAATTTCAAATCATCTTCATTACAATAAAATTATTGCATATGAAGTAGATGGATTTGGAAATAAATTATTTATGGATGATGCTAACATTCCGAGTTTACTATCTCTCCCTTATCTCAATTGTATTGACAAAGAAAATGAAATCTATCAGGAAACAAGAAAATTTATTTTAAGTGAAGATAATCCATATTTCTTCAGAGGAAAATTTGCAGAAGGAATTGGAAGCCCGCACACATTAGTTAATAATATTTGGCATCTTAGCATAATAATGAGAATTATAACAAGTACAAATGAAGAAGAAATTATTCAGAATATAAAATACCTGAAAAATACCCATGCTGATACATATTTTATGCATGAATCATTTAATAAAGATAATCCTTGGGAATTTACAAGAAGTTGGTTCCCCTGGCCCAACTCCCTCTTTGGAGAAATGATATTGAAATTATATAAAGAAAATCCAGATTTATTAAAAAGAACATTTTAATTCTTATGAAAAATCATTTTTCAATCATCATAATTGTTTTATTGTCGAATATTGTGTATGGGCAGAATATCCCTAAGTATTTAGATTATAATTTAACCATTGATGAGAGAGTTCAAGATTTAATTTCAAGAATGACGATTGAAGAAAAAATTTCTCAGATGATTCATAATTCTCCAGCTATTGAAAGATTAAATATTCCTGCATACAATTGGTGGAATGAAGCACTACATGGTGTTGCTCGTAATGGATTGGCTACTGTGTTTCCTATGCCTATAGCTCTTGCATCAACATGGGATAAAGATTTAATATACAAAATCGCAAGTGTTATTTCAGACGAAGCTCGTGCAAAATATAATTTAGCTGTAAAGAAAAATAAAGTTGGAATTTTTAATGGCATAACATTATGGGCTCCCAATATTAATATTTTCAGAGACCCTCGGTGGGGCAGAGGAATGGAAACCTATGGCGAAGACCCATATCTTACTGGTGAATTGGCAGTTCAATTTGTGAAAGGTCTTCAAGGCGAAGATAAAAATTATTTTAAAACTATTGCTACACCCAAACATTTTGCAGTTCATAGTGGACCAGAATCAGAAAGACATCATTTTAATGCTGTTGTTAATGAATACGATTTAAGAGAAACTTATTTGCCACATTTTTATAAATGCATTAAAGATGGAAATGCTCAGTCAATAATGTGTGCTTATAATAGAGTTTTAGGTGAACCATGCTGCAGTAGCAATTATTTGCTGAATAATATTTTACATAAAGAATGGAAATTTGATGGACTTGTTGTTTCGGACTGCTGGGCTATATCGGATATATTTAATTCTCATAAATATACTAAATCATTAGAAGAAGCAGTTTCTTTATCACTGATTGCAGGGAAAAGTTTGGAATGTGGAAACTCTTATCCTTTGTTATTGAATGCACTCAAAAATGGATTAATTGCAGAAAGTGATATTGATAATGCATTAAAGAAAATTTTTAAAATTAGATTTAAGTTAGGAATGTTCGACCCGCCTGATAAAGTTCCTTACAATAAATTAGATGAGAGTTTTATTGATTCAGAACAAAATAAATTGCTTGCACTCGAATCAGCAAAAAAATCTATTGTTCTGCTTAAGAACGAAAAAAATATTTTACCATTAAAAAGAAAATATAAAAGTATTGCTGTTATTGGTCCAAATGCAGATAATCTCGAAAGTCTATTGGGTAATTATCATGGATTTCCATCTAATCCAGTTACACCATTAAAAGCAATTAGAGAAAGAATTAAAGATGTAAAAATTTATTATGAACGGGGTTGTTACTTTACCGAAAATGTTCCATCATTTGATTTGATAAGTAGTGATTATCTTTTTGTATCAAAAGATAAAAAGCAAAATGGTCTAATAGGTGAATATTTTTCTAACACAAACTATACAGGTAAAGCAGTTTTTGAACGTATTGATAGCATAATAAATTTCAGCTGGTTAACAGATAGAACCATCTCTAATTCAGATACATTTAGTGTAAGATGGACCGGATACTTGAGGCCGCCTGTTACAGGATTATATGCAATTGGTGGATATGGTTATAATGGTTTTCGAATTTATATAGAAGATTCACTGATTGTAAATTATTATGGAGAATTTGACCCATCAATTACATACAGCTTTATCAAATTAGAAAAAGAAAAAATGTATAAAATAAAAGTTGAGCTTTATAAAAAAGAAAGATATTCATTCATGCAGTTATTATGGGCTTTACCTCAAGAGTATTCAGAAAAAAATGCAATTGATGTTGTAAAAAAATCTGATTTGGTATTGATGTTTATGGGATTATCTCCAAGACTTGAAGGAGAAGCATTACAAGTTGAATCAAAAGAATTCAAAGGCGGCGATAGATTAACATTAAACTTGCCGAACGTTCAATCAAGATTTATAAAAAAGATTCATAAACTGGGAAAACCAATAATTCTAATTTTGATGAATGGTGGACCTTTATCAATAAATTGGGAAAACAAAAATATTCCTGCAATAATTGAAGCATGGTATCCAGGACAATCAGGTGGCGATGCAATAATGGATATTATTTTGGGAGATTATAATCCCTCAGGAAAATTACCAATAACTTTTTATAAATCTGCTGATCAACTTCCTCCATTTACAGACTACAACATGGACAACAGAACATATCGATATTTCAAAGGAAAAGTTCTTTACCCATTTGGTTATGGATTAAGTTATACAACATTTCAATTGAGTAATATAAAATCTAATAAAAACGTAATTGATATAAATGATACATTCTATGTTTCATGTGATGTTACAAATAAAGGCAAGTTTAAAGGAGAAGAAACAATTCAGTTATATATTAAATACGAAAATGATAGGAGAGAAGTAAAATCATTGAAAGGGTTTAAAAAAGTAATGCTTAATCCAAACCAAAGAAATAATATTAAATTTGAGATAATCCCAGATTTATTAAAAAGGTGGTATGAAAAAGAAGGAGATTATAAGGTAAAAAGTGGCACATATAGAATTATGATTGGCACATCTTCAAAACAAATAATTAAAGAGATTAGGATATTAGTAAAATAAATAAATGTATTAGTTTATTCTATACCAAAATATATTTATTAAATACCTGCAGAAAAAAAATATTTATTATTATTTAATTCTGGTTATTGCATTTTATTTTTGAGAAGTATATTTTTATTGCAAAAAAACTAATCTCTAATTACTTTGAATTAATTAAAAATGAGGTTTGTATGACCCCAAAATTTACATTTCAAAATTACGTTTTATTAATTCTTTTATTGATGAATTCAATCGTGCTCTCTGCACCGGGTGGAAATATTAAAGGAAGAGTCAGAGATGTGCAAACAAAAGAGCCTTTGCCTTTTAGCAACGTAATTTTGGTAGGGACAAGCTTTGGAAGTGCAACAGATATGGATGGTAATTATTTAATTAAATCCGTCCCTGCTGGAAAATATATATTAAGAGCATCATTCCTTGGATATAAAAGTTCTGAAATTTCCATTGAAGTTCAGAATGGAAAAACAACAGTACAGGATTTTTATTTAAGTCCAGAAACTGTTTATGGTGATACAGTTGTAATCACTGCTCAAGCCGAAGGTCAGGCAAAAGCTATTAATGAACAGCTTACATCTATAGCAATTAAAAATGTTGTTTCATTTGCAAGAATTAGAGAATTGCCTGATGCAAATGCTGCTGAATCTGTGGCAAGACTTCCGGGTGTATCAATCATCAGAACTGGTGGCGAAGGTTCTAAAGTGGTTGTTCGTGGTTTATCTCCTCAATACAATAGAGTTACTATTGATGGAGTAGAACTTCCTTCAAATGTAACATCAAGTGACCCAAATGAACATAAATCTGAATATCGAAGCAATGATGAATTATCATTCTCGGAAGATAGAGCAACAGATTTGAGTATGATTTCTTCCAACATGCTTGGAGGTATTGAAGTAGTTAAAGCAATAACTCCTGATATGGATGCAACTTTATTAGGTGGTGTTATAAACTTTACAATGAGAAAAGCAGTAAAAACACAATATGGAGAACCAAGTTTTGAAGTATTTACACAAGGCGGATATAATAATCTAAAAAACACTTATAACGATTATAAATTTGTTGGCTCTTACGAACAAAGATTCTGGAATAATAGCTTTGGAATTTTTTTACAAGGAAGTGCAGAAAAAAGGAATCTAAGTTCTAATGAACTTAATTCTAATTATAACTTTGCTGGAAAATTGTTTGTAACAGATGTAGGCAATCCTGAATTCCAATCAATGAGTTTAACTGATATTGTTAGAGACCGTCATAGATACGGTGCTACACTTGTTCTTGATTATCAATATGAAAATGGCAGCATTGGCTTTATGAACTTCTTTAGCAGAAGTGATACAAGAGCAATATCGAGAAGTGAATCTTATGTTTTGCTTGATGATGATTTATTTTATTCTGCAACTAATTCAAAAAACATACTTGATGTTTACAGTAACTTATTAACAATTAAACATAACTTACTTGGATTTGGAATTGATGCAAAATTATCTCACTCTTTTTCAGGAAGTAAATATCCAGAAGATGTTAGATTTAATTTCTGGCAAAATGCTGCTGGCTTTGCAAATAAATATACTTTGTTGAGATATGCACCACCAAGTGAAATTGTTAAACACGTAATCCATAACCCTGAAAATGCAGCATTTTTTGATATATATAATGTTTCCAATATTACAAAAGACAGAACTTATAATGCAGCTTTAGATGTAACAAGAGATTTTACTATATCAGAATTATTAACAAGTAAAATTAAATTTGGTGGAGCATACCAATTTAGAAACAGAAGTTATGATTATAATGAAAATAGTGGCTCGGTATTTTATGATGACGGAGCTCAGGTATCTGCAGCTATTATGCGTGCATTCCCTCGATTCGGGACAAGTATAACATTTGCAGATTTTATTGATTCAAGTTATAGCTACGGAAAATTTCTAAATGGAGATTATACACTTGGTCCACCTTTCAATGTCAACTTAATGCTTGATGTTATTGAAGTAGCAAAAAAGAATTATGGTGTTGGTGCAGGGGGTGGTGGTTACAAACCAAGAAAATTACAATCAACTTTATATGATTATTCAGGTCATGAAATTAAGAGTGCTGGATATGTGATGGTTACATTAAATATTGGCCAAATGTTTTCAGTTTTACCAGGTGTGCGATATCAAAATTTAACTACAAAATATAAAGGCATTAGAGGTGAACAAGTTCCTGGTGGAATTCAATATACAGAAGCTGAGGAAGAAGTATCTCATGGATACTGGCTGCCAATGTTCCACTTTAGATTTAAGCCATTCGACTGGATGCAGCTTCATATTGCTTACACAAATACATTGAATTATCCTGATTATAATACAATTATACCAAGATACTACATAGGTAATAATTTTATATTGTATAATAATTATCGATTAAAACCTGCCACTTCAGAAAATCTTGATGTTGTTTTATCGGTTTACACAAATAGTATTGGATTATTCAGCATAGGTGGATTTAAAAAGAGAATTGAGAATTTAATTTTCCCAGTAAAAACTTATCCGCAAGATTTTAGTAAATATCCCGAACTTCAAGAAAAGTTACAGAATAAAAAAGAGAAATATACTTTATACACATACGACAACAATTCAATTCCTATAGATGTAATTGGAATGGAAACAGAATGGCAGACTCACTTCTGGTATTTGCCAGGTCCATTATCTGGATTGGTTTTGAATATTAATTACACTCATATTTTCTCAGAAGCTGATTATCCTAAATCATATTTGTACACTTATCTTGATCCTGAAACATATATTCAAAAAACTGTATCTGTTGATACATTTTATACAACCAGATTGCTAAACCAGCCAAATGATATTCTCAATGTTGCATTAGGTTATGATTATAAGGGATTTTCTTTAAGAGTTTCAATGCTTTATCAAGATAACATTTTTAAGAAACCTGACTTCTGGCTGCAGAATAGAGTTCACTCTGATAAATATATAAGATTTGATTTATCAGTTAAACAAGAATTGCCCTGGTTTGGAATTCAAGTATACTTTAATCTCAACAATTTCACAGGCGAAGATGATGTAGATATTAATCAGAAGACCGGCTTTGTTACACTTCGACAACGTTATGATATGACAGCAGAATTAGGTATGCGTTGGAAATTATAATAAAACAAGGAGGTAGACATGAAATGAAATTTAATCCTTATTTAATTCTAATAAATAACGCCTGCAAAGGCAATTTAACAATAACATTATAAGGAGTAATAATATGAAGGTGAAAAAGCATTACATTTATCTGCTTTTATTAATTGTAGTACCATTGTTAAATTCATTATTTGCTCAATCAACAACAGATACTGTTTATATACCTGGTACTCAATCATTAAAAATAAGCGATATCATTAATGCAGATACAGCAGTAACAGCACACCGAGTTTATGTTCTTGACCGTGGGGCAATTTACTATATTGAAAAAGCTTTTGAAATTAATCACCCATGCAAGTTTATAGCAAAAGGGGATCCAACAAAAAGACCACCAGTTTTAGCTCCTGCTATCAGAGCTGATGGTTCTTCAGAAGAATGGTTCTTCAAACTAATTAAACAGGGAATTAAAGTTGAGTTGAATGATTTATACTTGTTATCTATGCGTGCAGATGGTAAAACATTAGGTTGGAGTAGAGCTATACATATTGGTGCAGATAATATTTCTCTTAAATTGAGAAGAGTTGTGTTCGATGGATTTACTGAAGCAGGTATTCGTGTAGATGGTGCAGACTTTGTTAAATTAGATGTTCAAGATTGTCATTTCAGAAATTTTATTCACTCAACTGCATATTTTGGTGGTCAACCTTTCTTATCAGGTGGTCTTGATCAACCAGATACAGTGAAATTTATTAATAATACTTTCTTCGCTTGTAACTCTTATATCTTTTCAATTCGTGGATATGATCCATATTCAGTTTTTGAACATAATACAATTGTATATGGTGCTGTTAATCCATTATTAATTCGTCAAGCTTCTAATTTACATATGAAGAATAATCTTTTCTATGCATCACATGCGTGGGGTGGTGATCCAGAACAAATTATGAATGGCTGGTTCTTGAACTGGCCCGATACTGTATCTTCAGGAATCTATAGAATAAGAAGATCTGGTACTTATCAAGGACGTACAGTTGCAGGTCCAGAAGCTTATGTCGAAGAAGCCAAAGGAATTACTGCGGACCTTTTTGTTCCAAGTAAAAGAGTTCATATAGCAGAAAATAATGTTTATCATTTCCCCGATAAACTTGTTAAGTTTTACAAAGATTGGAATGATACGGTTAAAATTGCTGACAGTGTTGAAGTTCCTTCAGGTGGTAAAGGTTACTTTGTTCGTAAAATTACAATGGCAAGATGGATAAATGATTATAGCCTTTGGGCATTAGATTCTCTTACAAATCCAAAATCACGTGATTATTCACCATTTATCTCTTGCACAAATAATATTGATGCTAATCCAAACTTTACAGATTCAAAAGTTGTTGCTCATCTTGATGAATTAATTGGATATGTATACAGAATTGCTGCACGCAAGCTTGATAATCCATGGCATTATGAATTAAACTTCCCACCCAAATGGCCCTTGCCAGAAAATCTTGCTTATTCAAATTCTGCATTAATGACTTTTGGTTCTGATGGCTATCCAGTTGGCGACTTGAACTGGTTCCCTGAAAAGAAAAATCAATGGCTAACTGGAATTAAAGAAATTGAACATGTAGTTCCTGCTGAATTTTCATTATCAGATGCTTATCCAAATCCATTTAATCCAGAAACAAAAATTAATTTCAGCGTTCCAAAACAAGCTAATGTTAAATTAGTTATCTATAACATTCTTGGACAAAAAGTTAGAACATTAGTTAATCAAGAAATGCAGCCTGGAAAATATTCTGCTTCATGGGATAGCAAAGATGACTCAGGCAGACAGGTTGTAAGCGGTGTTTACTTAATTGGATTTGAATCCGATTCATTCAAAGCTTTCAAGAAAATCGTTTTGATGAAATAGCCTCCTGTTTAATTATATTGTTGGTCAGCCGGTGAATAACCGGCTGACTATTATTTTATCAATTTAGTTCTTAGAAATCTCATTCACATAACTTTTCTATTCACTAAACAAATTATGCTCATGAAAACAAGAACCTTTCCAATCTATTTAATTTTTTTATGTATGGGTTTTGGTGATGTTGTTGGACCATTAGTTGGTTTAGCTAAAGAATCTTTTACTCTATCCTATACTATGGCTCAATTAATTCCTTTTACAGGATTTATAATGTTTGGATTACTTTCAATACCTGTAGGAATAATTCAAGATAGAGTTGGGAAAAAAGTAATTTTAAATATTGGTTTAATAACAGCATTAACAGGTTTATTTCTTGCATTAGCAAGTGGATTATATGGAAATCATGTTTCATATAAAAATAACAATGCTCTTAACTTTTATTTGTTATTAATTACAATTCTTGCTTTATGTGCAGGGGCAACAATACTTCAAGTTGTTGGTAATCCAATTGTATATGATGTTTCACCCGAAGGGAAATATTCAAGAAATTTATCTTTAGCACAATTTTACAAATCGATTGGTTCATCTTTTGGATTTTTACTTCCCCCAATTGCTGCAATTTATTTTGGTTTAGATTGGAGTATTTTATTCCCTGTTTTTGCTGCTTTAGTTTTATTTACATTTTTTTCTGTTCAGCAATTAAAGATCGATGATAATAAATTGGAAAAAAATCATGCAACATTTAGTTCATGCTTTAGTTTGTTAAAAGAAAAATATGTTGCTTTAATGGTGATTTCTATATTTCTATATGTTGGAGCAGAAGTATCGATGAGCTCAGGTATTCCAATTTATTTGAAAGAATATTTTGGGAAATCAGATTATTCATTATGGCTTAGCTGGTCTTTATTTTTTCTCCCTTTAGTTATTGGAAGATATTTTGGATCAAAAATTTTAAATAAGTTCCATGCAAAAAAATTTTTTATTGTAACTACATTACTTTCAGTTACGGGTTTATCTTTTTTATTTACTGCAATTGATTATTTAGTTTATGCTGGAATCATAATTGCAGGTTTTGGGTTTGCAAATATTTTTCCTCTAATATTTTCAATAGTGATTGAAAAATTTCCATCAAGGTCGAACGAACTTTCTGGCTTAATGATTTCTGCAATATCTGGCGGAGCAATTGTGCCATTAATTATGGGGAAAATTAGTGATATCAAAAATCTATTAATTGGGTTTACTGTTCCCTTAATTTGTTTATTATACATATTACTTACAGCAATAATCTCATATAAAAAATCTCAAATGCAATGAGGAAAAATTATGAAATCAGATTCACGAATTGTTATGACTTTAGATGCGGGAGGCACAAACTTTGTGTTTTCTGCTATTCAATCTGGCAATCAAATTGTTGATGAAATAGTATTTAGTTCAGAAGCTGATAATCTTGATAAATCTTTAAAAAATATTATTGATGGATTCACATTAGTTAAAAGTAAACTTAATGTTCCACCAGATGCAATAAGTATTGCTTTCCCAGGTCCAGCTGATTATCCTAATGGAATTTTAGGAGATTTAGGAAATTTACCAGCTTACAGAGGTGGAGTTGCATTAGGTCCATTGCTCAAAGAAAAATTTAATTTGCCAGTCTTTATAAATAATGACGGTGATTTATATGCTTACGGCGAAGCTTTATGGGGTTTTCTTCCATGGATTAATAATGAATTAGAAAAATCAGGAAATCCAAAACGTTATAAAAATCTTATTGGAATTACTTTAGGTACTGGATTTGGATTTGGATTGACAGTAAATGGTGAATTATACATTGGAGATAATTCAATGGCAGGAGAAATCTGGTTGTTAAGAAATAAAATATCCCCGAATGAGTATGTTGAAGAACATGCAAGTATTAGAGGAGTAAGAAGAGTTTACAGCGAGAAAGCAGGAATTAATTTTTCAGATTCACCTTCTCCAAAAGAAATTTATGAAATTGCATTAGGCTTAATTCCTGGAAATAAAAATGCTGCTATTGAAGCTTACAAAACAATGGCTCAAGTGGTTGGTGATGCAATTGCTAATGCTGTGACATTACTTGATTGCAATGTTGTAATTGGCGGAGGATTAGCTGGGGCAAGTTCTCTTTTCATGCCTTTCTTAATTGAAGAAATGAAAAGCTATTATGTTAAATCTTCTGATGGAACAAAAGTAAAAAGATTAATGGCAGAAGTTTATAATCTGACAGATGAAAATGACATGAAAAAATTCTTGCAAGATGAATCAGTTGAAATAACAGTTTATGGAACAAATGAAAAAGTTAAATATAACTCATCAAAAAAAATTGGTGTGGGCATTTCAAAATTAGGAACAAGCAAAGCTATAGCTCTTGGAGCTTATTCTTTTGCATTAAACGAACTGAATAAATATGATAAATAATTTTTAGAAAGGAGAGAAATGGATACAAATTCTAAAGTCGAATATTATTTCTTAAAAAAGTCAGGTAAAAAATTTATTTATAAACCAACAGAAAAAATTCCAGTTATTCAAGTTGAGAATATTCCTGAACTTGGTGAACTGACTGCATTAAGATTTATTGAATGGCTGCAAAATAATCCCGAAGGAGTTGTATCACTTCCTACTGGTAAAACTCCAGAATATTTTATTTACTGGTTTTCTTATTTAATGAAAAATTGGGATAAGCCTGATGTTGTTGAAAAACTCAAGAAAGTTGATTTAGACCCCAAAAGAAAACCTGATATGAAAAAAATCAAATTTGTTCAAATAGATGAATTCTATCCTATTGATTCCTCTCAGCATAATAGTTTTTATTACTATGTAAAAAAGTTTTATATCAAAAAATTTGGTTTCGATATTAACAATGCATTATTGATTAATGTAAATAAAATTGGTACAGCAGAAAATCTTCCAATTAATTTAATCTTTCCAGATAATCGAGTTGATCTTAGTTTAAGAACAAAATTACCATCAAATAGACTTGAAAGATTGCAAAAAGAAACTATTGAAATTGTAGATGAATTTTGTACACAGTATGAAAAGAAAATTAGAGAAATGGGAGGTATTGGTTTTTTCCTTGGTGGAATTGGCCCTGATGGACATATTGGATTTAATGTTCAAGGAAGTGACCATTTTTCAACAACACGATTAACTGCGACAAATTATCAAACCCAAGCAGCTGCATCAACTGATTTAGGTGGATTTGAAGTAGCATCTACAAGATTGGTAATTACAATTGGTCTTGATACAATTACTTATAATCCAAATGCAACAGCAATAATAATTGCAGCTGGAGAATCAAAAGCTAATATTGTTAAAGAATCAATTGAGAATCCTCCAACTAATAAATATCCAGCTACTGTATTACAAAGACTGAAAGATTCGAGATTTTATTTAACAAATGGAGCTGCATCTAAATTAAAAGAAAGAATCTATGCTAATGTAGAAAAAGAAACTACTCTTTCTGAATTTTCTCTTGAAAAAGTAGTACTTGATTTATCAACTGAAGTAAATAAACCTGTTCTTGCATTAACAAAATCTGATTATGAGAGCAATAGATTAGCATCATTAGTTTTGAAGAAATCTGGAAAATCTGTAAAAGAAATAAATGACAAAATTCATAATGCAATTATTGAAAGATTTAACAAAGGAATGGATACACCTGTTAATCAAGTAATTCTTCATACTGCACCTCATCACGATGATATAATGCTTGGTTATCTTGCTTTAATTACTCATTTAGTTAGAACGCCTCTTAATAAACACCATTTTGCAATTTTAACAAGCGGCTTTACTGCCGTTACAAATAGTTACATGCTAAAAATATTAGAACAATTAAAAGAACATTTAACATCAGGAATTTTTGATTCTAAATTAAGTGATGGTTATTTTGATGCAGATAATATCTTAGCTAAAAATAATGATGTAAGTTTATTTCTTGATGGTATTGCTGAAAATAATCTGGCAAAAAGAACAGAAGCTGTTTCCAGAAGATTATTAAGAAATATAATTGAGATTTATGAAGAAGACAGTGAAAAATATTTGCTTGATAGAATAAATGAACTTATTAATTATTTCAAAACTCAATATCCCGGCAAAAAAGATATTTCTTATGTTCAAAGACTTAAAGGCATGGTGAGAGAATGGGAAGAAGAATTAACATGGGCTTATTATGGATTTAGCACAAAAGATATTTCTCATTTGAGATTGGGATTTTATCAAGGAAATATTTTTACAGAAAATCCAGAATTGAACAGAGACGTAATTCCAATTTATAAGTTATTGAAAAAAATAAAACCGACAATTATAACACTAGCATTTGACCCTGAGGGAAGTGGCCCTGATACACATTACAAAGTTTTACAGGCAATATGCGAAGCCATTAAATTATATGAAAAGGAAGAAGATGTATCTAACTTAAAAATTTGGGGTTATCGTAATGTTTGGTATCGATTCCATCCAGCAGAAGCAAATATTTATGTGCCTGTTAGTTTGAACTCAATGGCAATTCTTGAAAATGTTTTTATGAATTGTTATGGTTCACAAAAAGATGCAAGTTTTCCAAGCTGGGAATATGATGGTCCTTTCTGTCGTCTTGTTCAGCATATTCAAGTAGAACAATATCAAAAAATAAGAACTTACTTGGGAAAAGAATTTTTCCTGAATCATCCAGTACCAAGAGTACGTGCTGCTCATGGAATGTTATTTTTAAAAGAAATGTCTGTGAAAGAATTTTATCAATACTCAACTGAACTTAGAAAGTTAATAGAGTTTATAAGAAGCGAGCAAGTATAAAATTTATATGTGAAAAGTTATGGTATAAACTTGATAATTGCTCAAATAGGATTTTAATTATATTAAAATGTAATTTGAATTAAATCAATAAAAATAGAGGTAAGATATGACAGCAGATAGCAAGTTCACTTACCGTTTGAAAGGTGAACCACCTAAAGTTGGAATTAGACCAGTAATTGACGGCAGAAGAGGCGGTGTAAGAGAATCACTTGAAAATCAAACAATGCACATGGCAAAGAATACAGCAAAATTAATTGAAGAAAATTTGCGTCATCCAAATGGACAAAAAGTTGAATGTGTAATTCCAGAATTTTGTATTGGCGGAGTAGCAGAAGCAGCTGAATGCGCTGAATTATTCAAAAAAAATAATGTGGGAGTTTCAATTACTGTTACACCTTGCTGGTGTTATGGAACAGAAGTTATGGATACAGAGCCTTTGATTCCCAAAGCTGTATGGGGATTTAATGGAACAGAAAGACCTGGCGCAGTTTATTTAGCTGCCGCTCTTGCAGGTTATAGTCAGTTAGGATTTCCAGTCTTTGGAATTTACGGAAAAGATATCCAGGATAAAGATGATGAATCAATTCCTGAAGATGTAAAAGAAAAATTATTATTATTTACAAAATCTGCTCTTGCAGTAGCTGAAATGAAAGGCAAATCCTATCTATCAATTGGTTCTGTGTCCATGGGAATTGCAGGTTCAATTGTCGATACTCATTTCTTTAAAGAATATTTGGGAATGAGAAATGAATTTGTTGATATGAGCGAAATTATCAGAAGAATTGATAATAAAATTTATGATGAAGAAGAATTTAATCTAGCATTGAAGTGGGTAAATAAATATTGTATTGAAGGAAAAGATTATAATGTTGAAAAATCGACTCAAGAAAGAAAAAAATATGAATGGGAAACAGTCATTAAAATGACAATAATTATACGAGATTTGATGATAGGAAATAAAAAACTTGCTGAAATGGGATTTATAGAAGAATCAAATGGACATAATGCAATTGCTGCTGGATTTCAGGGACAGAGGCAGTGGACTGATTTTATGCCAAATGGTGATTTTACAGAAGCTATTCTGAATTCATCATTTGATTGGAATGGCATTCGACAACCATTTATTGTTGCAACTGAAAATGATAGCCTAAATGGTGTTGCAATGTTGTTCGGTCATTTGTTGACAAATACAGCTCAAATCTTTTCTGATGTAAGATCTTATTGGAGTCCGGAGGCAGTTAAAAGAGTTACAGGTGTACAACTAAAAGGTTTAGCTGAAAATGGTTTTATACATTTAATTAATTCAGGCTCATCTGCATTAGATGGTTCAGGCAAGCAAAAAATAAATGATAAACCAGCTATTAAACCTTTCTGGGAAATAACGAATGAAGAAATGGAAGATTGCTTAAAAGCTACAAAATGGTGTCCAGCTATTAAAGAGTATTTTAGAGGAGGTGGTTTCTCTTCTCAATTTTTAACCGAAGGAGGAATGCCTGTAACAATGAGTCGAATTAATTTGATTAAAGGATTAGGACCAGTCTTGCAACTTGCAGAAGGTTATACCATTGAATTACCAAAAGATGTAGATGAAATTTTACAGGAAAGAACAAATCCAACTTGGCCTACTACATGGTTTGTTCCAAATTTAACAGGTGAAGGAGTTTTCAAAGATGTTTATTCAGTTATGCTTAATTGGGGTGCTAATCATGCTGCAGTATCGTATGGACATATTGGAGATAAATTAATTACACTTGCTTCTATGTTAAGGATTCCAGTCAACATGCATAATGTATCAAGAGAAAGAATTTTTAGACCAAGCGCTTGGAATGCTTTTGGAACTTCTGATTTAGAAGGAGCAGATTTTAGAGCTTGTAAAAATTTTGGTCCGCTTTATAAATAATAATTTCAAAAATGTTTATGAAAAATGATTGTAATGAAAAATCATTAAATAAAAATAATCTAATTCCCAGAAAAAATTTAATTCCTTTCATTTTAATAACAAGCTGTTTTGCCTGGTGGGGATTAGCAAATAATATGACCGATACTTTACTTGCAGCTTTTAAGAAAATTATGAGTATGTCTGACTTTCAAACATCATGGATTCAAATTGCTTTTTATGGAGCTTACTTTTGTTTAGCATTACCAGCTGCAGTTTTTATAAAAAAGTTTAGTTATAAGTCTGGTGTATTATTAGGGTTGGGACTTTACATTATTGGTGCATTGCTGTTTTATCCAGCAAGTAAAACCATGAATTATTATCATTTCCTTTTTGCACTTTATATTCTTGCGGGTGGACTTTCAATATTAGAAACATCAGCCAATCCTTATATAATTGCAATGGGTCCATCTGAAACCGGGACAAGAAGATTAAATTTAGCACAATCTTTTAATCCAATTGGTTCAATTTCAGGTATTCTCATCAGCCAACTTTTTATTTTGAGTAATTTGAATAGTGCATCAGCAGCAGAAAGAAAAATAATGTCTCAAGAACAATTAACGAAAATTCAAGCTCAAGAATTGGAAGCAGTGATGGGACCTTATGTTGGAGTTGCATTAATTCTTATTATAATCTGGATTTTGATTGCTGTCTTAAAAATGCCAGCAGGGTCAGATGAATCTGCAAATCTTGAATTAATCAAAACATTCAAACGCCTCTTCAAAAATCAAAATTATTTAAGAGGTGTAATTGCACAATTTTTTTATGTTGGAGCTCAAATTGGGGTATGGTCATTTACAATTAGATATACTATGAAAGAATTGAATTTGAATGAGAAAGATGCAGCTTCTTATTATTTAGCTTCGCTGATTTTATTTGGTGGGTTTAGATTTCTTTGTACTGGCTTGATGAAATATTTACAACCCAGCAAATTATTATCACTATTATCATTCTTTTCAATTTTATTAACAAGCATAGTGATATTTTCTGGCGGTGTTTTTGGTGTTTATGCTCTGGTATTAATTTCTGCTTGTATGTCGTTGATGTTTCCTACAATATTTGGATTGGCAATTAAAGATTTAGGAGAAGATACTAAAATTGGAAGCTCTGGTTTGATAATGGCAATATTAGGTGGAGCTGTTTTAACTGCAGTTCAAGGTTTAGTTTCAGATTGGACTGGAAGTATAAATACATCTTACATAATACCATTAATTAGTTTCATAATTATTCTTTATTATGGTTTATCATTCTTGAATAAATCCGAAGTTTCAGAAAATATTTAATTATTACTCAATTGTAATTTCATCAATAAACAGCCAGGCTTTATCACCTTTGCCAATGTGCCAATCTGGACAAATACCAATGTTTTTTGCTTTTAATCTTACATATCTGCATTTAATTTCTTTAATAAAAGCCTCATAATTTTTTATCAAAATTTCATTGTTGTTTTGATTTTCTTCTTTAATTGTGTAAATATTCTCAAATTTATTTCCATCTAATGAAATCGAATAATTAACTTCTTCCGGAAGAAATATATATGCTGAAATATTTCTCAAAAAACTTACTGATATTTTTTTAATGCTTTTAACACTGCCTAAATCAATTATAATATCAATGTCATTTCCGTGATATCCCTGCCATCTTCCATCATTAAAATATTTGGTTCCAAAAATTCCATCAACTAATGAATATAAACCTCCGCCTGTGTACTGACTGCTAAATTCAGAATTATTGATAATACTATATTTTGCTTTAAAAAATTTTTCTGTAACTGGCAGACTTTTTTTACCATATTCTGAAATGGCGTATGCCGTTATGCTTGTTGTTTTAGTAATCTTAAAAGGTTTCTTATACTTTTTGAAAAATTTTTCTGTGTTGAGTTTATAAAAGATAGTTGATTTATCTTGGTCTGAAGAAATTGTAATAGTTGTACTATCTCTAAAAATTTTTTCATTTGCTTGAATTGTTACTTCTGGCGGAGTGAGATACAATCCGAACGAAGAGAGCGTAGGATTAGTTCTTGATTGTTCAATTATTATTTTTATTTTTTTTGTTGTAACCTCAGGAAATTTTAATAATCTTTTATATCCAACTGTTGTTCCTTCTGTTAAAAATTTCCATGAGTTGTCTTCAAAGTAATGAATCTGGAATTTTTCTATGCGCTGACCAACTAAAATATTTTCCTGAAGCATTGCACAATTATAAGTTATTTTATTTGGAAATTGTAGTTCAATCCATGCTGATGAAATAGTATCGTCTGTAGTCCAGTATGTTTCATATTTGTCATCAAGTATATTTTGAATTTTGTTATTACTTGTTTGATTCGAAGCAATTGCAGTTGCATTTTTTGCTAAATTTTTATCAAAGGTTTTATCCAATAAATATCTTAAGCCTCTTAAACTCTTAATGTCATTTTCATGAATCAATCCATTTTTATCAGGAGGGACATTTAATAACAAAACACCATTAAGTCCAACTGAATTAAAATAAATATCAAATAGTTTGGATGGCGATTTTACAAATTCATCATCTTCTTTGTGATAGAACCATCTTGGACGAATTGAAACATCAATTTCTGCAGGATACCAGATTAGAGAAGATGCCTTTAGAATTTTTTCTCTGCTGCCTAAATCTTCATCAGTTAAGTCTTTGGGAATAAAAGCTCCATCAAGAACTTCCTGCTGCGAGTTAGCAGCAATTTCTTCTAAATTCATAAATGAACCTGGTAGAACACTCCATTCTGTTTTTCTCCCATATCCTGATTCTGTTCCTACCCATCTTACATCTGGTCCCATGATTGCAATAACTGCATTTGGTTGTAATTTACGAATTAATGCATAATAAGAATTCCAATCGTAAACTTGTTTTTTCCCATTTGGACCTTCACCACATGCACCATCAAACCAGACTTCAGAAATTTCACCGTAATTAGTTAATAATTCTGTTAATTGATTTTTGAAAAATTCATTATACTCATCTGTGCCATAAGTTTTTTCGTGAATATCCCATGGAGAAAGATAAATGCCAAATTTTATTCCTGCTTTTTTACAAGCTTCTGAGAGTTCTTTAACAATATCTCCTTTGCCATTTTTATATGGAGTTTTTGAAATATTATAATCGGTAAATTTCGTTTGCCACAAACAAAATCCATCATGATGCTTAGCAGTGAGTATTATCATTTTTATTCCAGCGTCTTTAAGTACCTTAACCCACTGATTGCAATCAAGTTTGATTGGATTAAATTTTGTAATATCGGCATCTCTTAACCCCCATTCGACATCGATAAATGTATTAATACCAAAATGAATGAACCCGATAAATTCAAGTCTTTGCCATTCGAATTGTCTTTTTGAAGGAATTACGTTTGCAGCTTTCTTAATTATGTCTTCTTCACTATCAGAAGGAAGAATTATTTTAATGTTTTCTTGTTTCTCGAAATCAAATTTTTGAGCTGAAAAATTTTCATAGAGAAAACATATTAAAATTATGAAAATAATCTTTTTCATTGTTCAATTATGAGTTTATTATTTTAAGTGTTAATGCAAGTCTATTTTGTGTGTTCAATCTTATATCTTCTGGAATAAAAATTATGGTCTGGTTATTTCTAATTATCCAGCTGAGATTTTTATCTTCACCAAGAATCGAAATTGAAGATGCTGCTTTTGGAATAAATTTTTTTAGAATGATTTTATCCGGCAATGTAGTTTCTTTCTCATCAATCAAATAAAAAAGATAATTGATTTTATCTGATTGTTTTGTGAAAAAAATATTTTCTTCTTGATAAGGATAGAGTGGAGATGTATTATAAATTGCTTCACCATTTATTCTCATCCATTTACCAATTTCATTAAGCCTATTGTATGCTTCTTCTTCAAATTCACCATCTGGTTTTGGACCAATGTTTAATAAAAAGTTTCCACCACGTGCAACTATTTTGATTAACGTATGAATTAATTGTCTTGTTGATTTATACTCCAAATTAGGTTCGTATGACCAACTTGGTGTCATAGGCATACAAGTTTCCCATGGATAGGGAAGAAGTTCATTCGGTATTTGATTTTCTGGAGTAAGATAGTTTTGATAAATACCAGGAACAGCACGATCAACTACTATTAAACCTGGTTGTTTTGCTCTCACTTTCTTTACAAGAGCAGGCATATCAATATCCTGATTCTGAATTCTATAAATATTGAAGTTTACTCGTTTTCTTTCTTCGTTTAATTCTTCTTCAGTGTAACTTCTTACCCAGCATCCATCGAGCCATAGAATATCTATTTTGCCGTAGTCTGTCATCAATTCTTCAATTTGATTGTGAGTAAATTCAACAAACTTTTGCCATCGTTCAGGATATTTTTTGATGTCATAATTTACATTGCGGTCAGGAGTTGCAAATCTTCGCCACCAATAATAATCTGAATGCCAATCAGGTTTGGAGAAATAAACACCAATCATAAAATCTCGTTTACGAAATTCATCAAATAAAACTTTTGCAATGTTTGCATTTGGATTTTTATGAAATGGACATTTGCTGCTTGTAATTTTGTAATCAGTATATTTTGAATCGAACATGCAAAAGCCATCATGATGTTTTGTGGTAAATACAAAATATTTCATACCAGCATTTTTTGCTGCTTCTGCCCACTTTGCTGGATTAAAATTAACAGGATTAAATGTTGTGAATAAATTTTCATATTGTTTTTTGTATTCGCAGTAATCATCTATTTTTCTTTTGCACCATTCTTCATCTTCTGAACATAGTGACCACGATTCTACTATTCCCCATTGACTTGACGGAGCCCAATGAATGAGTAATCCAAATTTTAACTTTTTCCATTCTTCTAATTTGGAAAGAACCAAAGGGTCAGTTTCTGGATAATATTCTTTAATTGCTTTTGATATTTCAACTGCACCAGCATGCAAAGATTCTTTTTTTTCTTCGTTCATGGTATATCCTTGAAAATTTATTCAACAATAATTTCATCGATAAATAACCAAGTTTTATCACCCGCTCCTGGATGCCAGTCTGGACATTTCTTTATGTTTTCAGCAAATACTTTTATGTATTTTGCTTTTTCTTTATTGAATTCTGCAATGAAATCTTTTGTGAGTATTTCAGAAGTTTTTTGTGGTATGTCATTTAGAATTACTTTTTTGTTATTAAAATTTATTCCGTCCTTTGATAACGATATTTCTACTCTATTAGGAAGAAATATCCATGAATTTACATTGAGAAAGAATCTTGGTATAACACGATTAATTTCTTTTTCATCTTTCAAATCAATGATTACTTCGAAATCTTTTCCTTCAAATCCTTGCCACAAGCCATCATGAAAATCATTAGTCCCGCGGATTCCATCTATTAATGTTTGATTTCCATTAGCTCTATATCGTGAATCATATTCATTTAAGTAATTTATGTTTCCTTTTAAAGCTTTATGAAGTGCAAATGAGAATTCAATTTTTTTATTAATAAAATGATTCCCTAAAAATCCTCCAATTGTTACTCTGGTTGATTTGTTGATTACAATTGGTTCTTTATAAATTAATGAATTAGTATCGGGCAAAGAGTTATCAAATGTATATCTTATCTGAAGATTTTTTTGATTGGGTGTAATAGTTAGAATAAATTTATTGTTAACTTCATCAAAATTGATATTATAAGAAATAATTTTTGATTCTCTTCCATATTGAATTCCTAAAGCAGATAAATCTGAGTAAACAGCTTGAAGTCTCTGATAAAAATTATCGTAGTTTTTATTTTGTTTGGATGACCAGAATACTTCTGAGAGAGCTAAAATTCTTGGGAATAATTTACTGTCCACAGTTTCTTGAGGTGCATACTCTGTCCATAAATTTGCTTCTCCTCCCAGTATATATTTTTTTTCTTTATCTGTTAATTCATCTGGGATTGGTTCAAAAGAATAAGCTGTCTGTAAATCGAGATTATCGGGGTCATAATTTAGATAAGTATAAAAAGTAGGAGAGCAAATTGTATAATGATGTTGTTTTGCCGCTTCAATAGCTCCTTTATATCCCTGCCATGATTGAACAATTGCTCCTTTAGCTAAACCGCCTTCAAGAATTTCGTCCCAGCCAATAGCTTTTTTATTTTTTGATTCAAGATAATTAACTATTCTTTGAACAAAATAACTTTGAAGTTCATGTTCATCTTTAAGACCTTCTTTTCTAATTCGTTCCTGACATCTTGGACAGGCTTTCCATCTATCTTTTAGAACTTCATCACCACCGATATGAATATATTTACTTGGGAATAAATCAATAACTTCATCAAGTATATCCTGTAAAAAATAAAATGTTGAATCTCTGCCTGCGCAATAAACATCTTTCATTATACCCCACAAATTTGTAACTTCAAATGGACCACCAGTACATGAATTTTCTGGATAAGAAGCTAACGAGGCGAGACAATGACCTGGCATTTCAATTTCAGGGACAATGTTAATGAATCTGCTTTTTGCATATTCTACTATTTCTTTAATGTCTTCTTGAGTATAGTAACCACCATAAATTGAACCATCGGCTTCTTTTCTCCATGCACCAATTTCGGTTAATTTTGGATATTTCTTAATTTCAATTCTCCAGCCCTGGTCGTCAGTAATATGCCAGTGCAGTGTATTGAATTTATAATATGCCAAAATATCGATGTATCTTTTGATAAAATCTTTTGTCATGAAATGACGACTGCAATCCAGATTTAATCCTCTCCATGTGAATCTTGGTTCATCTTCAATAATGCAACATTGTAAGTTGATTGCTGAGTTATTTTTATTGATTTTAATCTCAGGAGGAATAAGTTGAAAAATTGTTTGCAGCCCTCTAAATAATCCAACTGTTGAACCTGCAGTAAGTTTGATTTGATTTGGTTTTATGATAAGTTGATATGCTTCATTGTTTTTTATATTAAATGACTTATCAACTTCAAAGATAATTTTACTTTTTGAAGAACTTCTGCTTTTTGATTTTGAAGATAAAATTTGAATGCCGCTAAATTCTTTTACTTTTTCAATAAAATAATTTTTTATGAAATCATCTTTACAAATGATAACACTTTCAAATGTTAACGAAAAAGACCCATTAGCAATTTTAACTTTTTCAGGATAAGGTATTAAATTTAACTGATTTTGGGATGCTTCAACATTTAGCTGTTGAGTTAAAAAGAATGATAAAAGTGTTAATAAAGTAAAAAATTTCATTTTTTTATCCTCATGTATATTTTTAATAAAAATAATCTTAGAAAAAATATTGAATTATTTTCAAAAAAATCTAAAAATTTCTTTGATATTTAGCATAAAATTCTTTAGAATAGTTGTAATAAAAATATAGTATTTTTTAGTAAAATAAAAACAATATTACAAAATGAATCAAAAATTATTAACCATATTTAATTTTAATTGAAATTATCTTTTTATTTTTTATCAATTCCTAACAAAAAAGTTAAGCAATTTCTTAGTTCACAATAATTTAGCAGGTATTTATGGAAATTACATTTTTAGAATTAATTATCGTAGCACTTTTTTTAAGTATTCTATTTTATGGAGTATATCTTGGGAAAAGATATTTGTTAAGTGTTGCAGATTTTTTATCTGCTGGAAGGTCTGCTGGGAGATATATGATTACGGTTTCGCAAGGGATGGCGGCTATAGGTGCTATTACAATTGTTGGTCAATGGGAGATGAATTACGTAGCTGGTTTTTGCTTGCGCTGGTGGGAATTTTTCATGGCTGTTGTTTTATTAATTATTACTGTAACAGGCTGGGTTATTTATCGCTTCAGACAAACTCGTGCACTGACTGTTGCTCAATTTCTTGAGATGCGTTACAGCAGAAATTTCAGAATTTTTGCTGGTATCCTGGCTTTTGTTTCTGGTTTACTAAATTTTGGAATATTCCCAGCCGTAAGTGCAAGGTTTATTATTTATTACTGTGGACTTCCATTGTCCATAAATATGATTGGAATTAATATTTCTACTTTTCCTTTGGTGATGATTGGATTTTTATCTATCTCATTATACTTTGTATTTGCAGGTGGTCAAATTTCGATTATCATTACTGAATTTATTCAGGGAGTTTTATCAAATCTAACTTTTCTTGCTATAATTGCTTTTTGTCTTGTAATAGTAAATTGGAATCAGATTTTTGAAGCAGTAAGTACAGTTCCAGAAAATGCATCTTTAATTAATCCTTATAAAACAAGCGAAGTGCCCGATTTTAATTTCTGGTATTTTTTAATCAATGTTGTTGGAGTAATTTATGCTAAAATGTCATGGCAAGGTTCTCAGGGTTTTTATTCATCTGCTAAAAGTGCTCACGAAGCAAAAATGGGAGAAGTATTAGGAAATTTGAGAGATATTCCTAAATGGCTTTTCCTTGTTTTCATTCCTGTAGTTGCTTTCACAATTTTACATCATACTAATTTCCAATCAGTTACTGATAATGTTAACCATACTTTATCTACAATTGATAACGAAGCTGTAAGAAATCAATTAAGAGTTCCACTTGTTCTTTCAAAAGTACTTCCTGTTTATTTAAGAGGTGCCTTACTTGCTGTTATGATAATGGCAACTATTGGAACTCATAGCTCTTACATGCATTCATGGGGAAGTATTTTTATTCAAGATGTAATAATGCCTTTTAGAAAAAAATCCTTTACACCAGAACAACATTTGAAAATGTTAAGATATGCTATTCTCGGTGTATGCATTTTTATATTCTTGTTTAGCTTAGTCTTCCCTATGACAGAATATATATTTCTCTACTTTGCTATTACTGCTGCAATTTTTGTCGGTGGGTCTGGTGCGGTAATAATTGGAGGACTTTATTGGAAGCGGGGAACTACAGCTGCTGCATGGTCTGCTTTAATTATTGGTTCTATAACAGCTGTTACAGGAATAATTCTCCAACAGATTTATCCCAATTTCCCGATTAATGGTCAATACTTCTGGGCAATTGCAATGGGTTTATCATCATTAGTTTATGTACTTGTTTCTTTGCTTGGAAAGAAAAATGAATTTAATATGGATAAAATGCTTCACCGTGGTAAATATGCAATAAAAGAAGAAACAATAATTGTAAACGAAGTTCCACTCAAAGGATGGAGAATGCTTGGAATAGGAAAAGAATTTACCAAGGGAGATAAAATTATTTATTTGATTTCGTATATATGGACTTTTATTTGGGTTGCAGTTTTTATTATTGGAACAATATTAAATTTTACTAATGATGTTCCAGATTCTGCATGGATGACATTCTGGAGATATTATGTTCTCATTAATCTTGTTGTTTCTTTTTTAATTATAATCTGGTTTTCTGTTGGTGGACTTAAAGATTTTAAGGATATGATGAATCGTTTGAAAAATATGGTTCGTGACCATCGAGATGATGGAACTGTAAGAAATGATTTTAAAGATTAAAATGAGGTAATTGTTATGAAAACAAAATTTAACATCTTAGTAATTTTCTTAATTGTGTGCTTTATTAGTTCTCTTTCAAATGCATCAGATACTTTAGTAATCAAAAAAGGATTAATGATTAAAATTCCATTTTCAAGAAGCAATGTGATTTCGCCAACTCCAATTGCATCTCAAATTGAATTAGGTAAATGGAAAACTCCACATAAAGGTGATGAACTAAAAGTAAATGATAAAGAATCATATCAATGGGAGGAAATTGTTGCAGATAATTCTGGCTGGTTCAAAAATGAATCTCTTAGAAATGCATATGTATTCGTAGAATATTATTCGAATAAAGAACAAATTATTCTTCTCGAAGCAATGGGGAATGAAAATGTTTATGTTAATGGTGTTATCCGTTCAGGTAATCCTTATCGTTTCAAAGATACTTATGAAGATTGGGAACCAAGATTTGATTATTCTTTAATTCCTATCCAGTTAAATAAAGGAAAGAATGAATTTTTATTTGAATGCAACAGAGGTGCATTAAAAGCTAAATTACATTTTAATAATCCAGAATTGATTTTTAATGTATATGATTTAACTCTTCCTGATATAATGGTTAATGAACCAGTTAATCTTTATGGTGCTATTCCAATAATTAATGCATCAGAAAAGATTTATAAAAATTTGTTGATAAAAGTCAGTTCACAAAATTCAAATCCTGTTTATTCTTCTGTTGAAGTGATTAATCCACTATCAATTTATAAAGCACCTTTCGAAATTGTATTGCCTGCACAAAATCAAAAAGGTGAACTCGAATTAAATCTTGAGTTGATTGAAAAAATCAAAAATGAAGAAAAAGTTCTAACAAAAACTATAGCAAAAATAAAAGTTTTATCTCCCGAAGAAACTCATAAAGAAACATTTATAAGTAAACTTGATGGAAGTGTTCAATACTATGCAGTTAATCCTCCTGAAAATTTAAAATCAAAACCAGCTCTATTTTTAAGTTTGCACGGTGCAGGTGTAGAAGCAATTAATCAAGCGCATTCGTATGGACATAAAAATTGGGGTTACATTGTTGCACCTACAAATCGAAGACCTTATGGATTCAACTGGGAAAATTGGGGAAGAATTGATGCACTCGAGGTATTAGATATTGCAAAGAAAAAATTTAATATTGATGAAAATAGAGTATATCTAACTGGCCACTCAATGGGAGGACACGGCACTTGGCATCTTGGCATTAATTATCCTGATAAATTTGCTGCCATTGGTCCAAGTGCAGGCTGGATAAGCATCTGGTCTTATAGAATCAAAAGTTTAATTGATACTACTAAAGTTAAAGAAATGTTGTTAAGGTCAGCACGTCAAAGCGATACATACAAATTTGCAGAGAATCTAAACCAAAATGGAATTTATATTATTCATGGAGATGCTGATGATAATGTTCCTATTTCGCAAGCACAATCTATGGTTGATGTGCTATCTAAATTCCATAAAGATTTTGAATTTCACATAGAAAAAGGAGCTGGGCATTGGTGGGATAATTCAGATGAAAGCGGTGCTGATTGTGTTGACTGGCTTCCAATGTTTGATTTCTTTTCGCGTCATTCTATTCCATCTAAAGAAAGAATTAAATCTATTAATTATGTTACATCAAATTTAGCAATATCAAATAAGAATAACTGGGTTGAAATTATTAATCAAAAAGTTCAACAGACAGAAAGCAGGATTAATATCAAACTTGAACATGGCAAAAGAAAATTTATTGGAACAACAACCAATATAGAAATTTTAGGCGTGGATGTTTCAATGCTCCAAGATGATAAACCATTTTCTGTTGAACTTGATAATCAATTTATTGGCAATATTAAAGTGCCATCATCAAAAAAAATTTATTTGAAAAATCAAAACAATGAATGGAAACTTTGTGATGAACCATCAAGAAAAAATAAAAATCCAGAAAGATACGGAAATATTAGAGAAGTATTAAATAATGATGTGGTTTTTGTTTATGGAACGCATGGCACTAAAGATGAAAATAAATGGGCATATGAAAAAGCAAGATATGATGCCGAAAAACTTTGGTATCAAGGAAATGCTTCTATTGAATTAATTAAAGATGATGATTTCAATCCAGAAGCATATAAAAATAGAAATGTTGTTTTATTTGGAAATGCAAAAACAAACTCTGCGTGGAAACTTTTATTGGATGATAGCCCAATCCAAGTTATAAACGGAAAACTTAAAATTGGCGATAAAGAATACAAAGGGAAAAATTTTGCTTGTTTAATTATTCGTCCAAGAAAAGATAGTGACATTGCAAGTGTTGCTGCTGTTTCTGGAACAGGAATTACAGGAATGAGAATTTCAAACTTTGCTGCATATCATCACCCATATATTAATTTGCCAGATGTTGTAATTTATGATGAGAATATTGTAAAATCTGATGATGATGGAATTAAATTCATAGGCTATTTTGGAAATGACTGGAAATTGGAAAGCGGTGAATTCATCAATAAATTTTAGGAATATTATGAACAGAATAAAATTAATCTTAGCATTTCTATTAGCATTAACCTTAGCAATATTTGCACAGAAAAAATTAACAGACTATGTCAATCCATTTATTGGAACGGGAGGACATGGGCACACATTCCCTGGTGCATCAATGCCTTTTGGTATGGTTCAATTAAGTCCTGATACTGATACAGAAGGCTGGGATTGGTGTTCTGGTTATCATTATTCTGATAATTCAATTATGGGTTTTAGTCACACTCATCTTAGTGGGACAGGCTGCGGTGATTATGGTGATATTTTAATTATGCCTATTACTGGTGAACTGAAAACAGAACCAGGAACAAAAGAAAATCCAGATTCAGGTTACCGCTCAAGATTTAATCATAGTAAAGAATATGCAAAGCCCGGCTATTATTCAGTTTTTTTGGAAGATTATAAAATTAAAGCAGAACTAACAGCTTCTTATCGTGCTGGTTTTCATAAATATACTTTCCCTCAATCAAAAAAATCTTACATATTAATTGACTTAGAACATGGTATTCAAGATAAAGTGATTGATTCGAAAATAGAAATAATTAATAACTCTGCAATTCAAGGTTATAGAAGGTCTAATGGATGGGCAAAAGACCACACTGTTTATTTTTATGCTGAGTTTTCAAAACCATTTAATTCATATGGAATTGTAAATAATAAGAATGTGATAAAAGATGAAAAAGTGATTAATGGAAAAAATCTAAAAGCTTTTTTTGAATATGAAACAAAATCAAACGAAGTAATTTTGATTAAAGTTGGTATATCACATACAAGTCTTGAAGGAGCAAAGAAAAATTTATTAACTGAAATACCTCACTGGAGTTTTGAAGCTATCAGAAAAAATGCAGAAGAAGAATGGAATAAACAGCTGTCATTAATCTTAGTTGATGATAAAAACATTACTAAGAAAAAAATTTTTTATACAGCATTGTATCATTCATTTTTGAGTCCAAATATTTTTTCAGATGTTGATGGCAAATACATTGGGATGGATGGTAAAATTCATACTGCAGAAGGTTTTGATATGTATACAGTATTTTCTTTGTGGGATACATTCCGTGCTCTGCATCCTTTGTTAACAATTATTGATTCTAAGAGAGATGAAGATATGATAAAATCACTCATCGCAAAATTTGATGAAAGTGGTTTGCTGCCTGTTTGGGAACTGGCTTCGAATGAAACTGGAACTATGATTGGTTATCATTCTGTTCCTGTTATTGTTGATGCATACATGAAAGGAATTAGAAACTTCGATGTTAAAAAAGCATACGAAGCAATGAAAAAAAGTTCAATGCAAAATACAAACGGATTGGATTATTACAGAGATATGGGCTACATTCCTTCAGATGCTGAACACGAAAGTGTTTCAAAAACACTTGAATATGCTTATGATGATTGGTGTATTGCTCAAATGGCAAAAGTTTTAGGTTATAATGAAGATTATAAATATTTCAGTGAAAGAGCAAAATATTATTTGAATCTTTTTGACCCTTCCACAAGTTTTTTTAGACCTAAAAAAAATGGTAAATGGATTGAACCATTTGATCCCTACATTGTCAGCCGAGATTTTACTGAAGCAAATGCATGGCAGTATAACTTTTTTGTGCCACATGATATAAATGGTTTAATAAAAATTATGGGAGGATATGATAAATATGAAAAAAAATTAGATGAACTTTTTAATGCCGAAAATAAATTATATGGTAAATATCAGCCTGATATTTCAGGATTAATTGGTCAATATGCTCATGGAAATGAACCAAGTCATCATATAGCTTACCTTTACAATTTTGCCGGCAAGCCCTGGAAAACTCAGAAAATTGTTCATAAGATTTTAAATTCATTTTATACTGATAAACCTGATGGATTAATAGGAAATGAAGACTGCGGGCAAATGTCTGCATGGTATATTTTAAGTTCACTTGGATTTTATCCAGTTTGTCCAGGAGATAATAATTACATTATTGGGACTCCTAATTTTAAATCTGTTTCAATCAAAGTAGGTGATAAAAAGTATTTTAAGGTGACAACAAAAAATTTAACCGATGAAAATTACTATATTCGTAAAGTCTATTTGAATAATAGTGAATACTTTTTTTCTTTTATCAAACATTCAGATATTGTTAGTGGAGGGGAAATAATATTTGAAATGGATTCTAAACCATCAAATTGGGCTACGAACATAAACTACTGTCCGATTACTTCAGTTGATAATGATTATGTTGTTATTCCTTATTTATCAAGTGGAGATAAGATTTTTAGGGATTCAACTATTGTGAATTTATCAACAATTGATAACAGCGAAATTTATTACACATTGGATAATACAAATCCAGAATTAAATGGAATAAAATTTAATAAACCAATAACAATAAAAAGTTCATCGACTTTAAAGTTTGTTAGCTATAGAAATAATAAATTTAGTAAAACTGTAACAAGTTCATTTTATAAAATTCCTGACAAGTGGCAAATTAAATACAATACAGAATTTAGTCATTCATATACTGGAGGCGGGCAATGGGGATTAATTGATGGAATAAGAGGTAACGAAAATTTTAATTCTGATGCATGGCAGGGTTATGAAGGTGTTGATTTAGATGTTGTAATTGATTTAGGAGAAATCACAGATGTTAGTTATATCAGTTCTTCATACTTACAAAAAGCAGGTTCTTGGATATTTTTTCCTTCAAAAGTAGAATACTATATTTCAAATGAAGGAAGTAAGTTTTCTAAAATTTATGAATTAAACATCGAGAATGATAAACAAAACATCCCCGACGGAATTAAAAATGTAGAAACAAGTTTTGATAAAGTGAAAACAAGATTTATTCGTATTTATGCAAAAAATATTGGTGTTTGTCCTTCGTGGCATATTGGTGCTGGCAAAAAAGCTTGGCTTTTTATTGATGAAATAATTTTAAAATAAATTTAATGAAGGTAAAAATGAAAAGCAGAAAATTACTTTCACTTCATGCAAGAGTTGTTAAAGATATTAATGAACAACTTGTTCTAAAATTAATCCAAGAGCACGATATTATTGCGAGTTCTGATTTGACCAAAATTACAGGGATGAGACCCTCAACAATTTTTAATATTCTTAATAGCTTATCAGCAAAGTCATTTGTAACATTTTATGGTAAAGGAGATTCTACTGTCAAGGGCGGAAAAAAACCTTATCTGTGGACATTAAATAAAGATGCAGCATATGTAATTGGACTTGACATAGAAGTAGGAGAAATGTCCCTCGTTGTTCTAAATTTTAAAGGAGAAGTTGTATCTAAGAAAACAATTAGGCAGAATACAGGAAATACAGTTGATGAATTAGCAAATAATATTATTGATGCTGTAAATAAAATAATTCAGGAAAATAATCTTGAACAACAAAAAATATTGGGTTTGGGTATTGCTTTTGCAGGTATAGTTGATTGTTATAATGGTGTAGTGATGATGTCGAGTATACTTCCAGAATTAAATTTCAATTTACTGGAAAAGTTAAAACAATTTCCTTTTCCGGTTCAAATTGAAAACAATGCTAATGCAGTTGCAATTGGATATAAGTTAAAAAGCAACAAACAAGCTAAAAGAAATTATCTTGTAGTTTTAATTGAGATTGACCAGAATGTAAGTGGACTTGGAATTGGAATTGTTATCAATGGTGAATTATATAGAGGTTCTTCTTTTTGTGCCGGCGAACTTTATCCTCATTTGCCTACATTGAGAGAGTTTCTCACAACTTATAAAAGCAGATTTGTAGAAGGAGAATATTTAAAGAATTACGTTACTTCAATTGATGATATAAATGTTGAATTCCTTGTTCAAGCTGCAAAACAAGGTGATAAAATTGCCAATCTTATTTTTTCAAAAATTGGAAGTATCATTGGCCAAACAATAGCCCCTGCCGTGGCTTTGCTTAACCCCGATTCTTTAATTCTAACAGGTGTGATTTCAGAATTAGAAGATATAATAATAGAAGCTGTTCGAAAAGAAATTGAAATGAGAGTAATCCCAATTACAAATGATGCACTCGAAATTGTGGTTGATAATTATCATCAATATTCAGTAGCAGTTGGTGCAGCTGCATTGATTTTAGAAAATTTCTTTAAAGTGGGTGTAGTTAAGCAATAGAAGTTATTTTTTACAATCTAATACTTCTTTAACTTCTTTAGAGGTCACTAATGACACATCTTAATTCCTACGATTTTGCAATTATTGTTTTTTATTTCATTGTAGTTTTTTTAATTGCATTTTATTATTCCAGAAAAGCTGGGCATTCAACTTCCAATTTCTTTTTATCAGGAAGAAATTTACCATGGTATATTGCAGGCACTGCTATGGTAGCTACAACATTTGCTGCCGATACACCATTAGCTGTTACAGAACTTGTAGCTAAAAATGGAATTTCTGGAAACTGGCTTTGGTGGAATATGGCTATAGGAAGTATGTTAACAGTTTTTTTCTTTGCAAGATTATGGCGTCGTGCTGGCATTATGACTGATTTGGAATTTATTGAATTGAGATATTCTGGTAAAGCAGCTTCCTTCTTAAGAGGATTTAGAGCAATTTATTTAGGTTTATTTATGAATGCCATTGTTCTTGGATGGGTTAACAAAGCAATGGAAAAAATATTTAGTGTGGTATTTCCAGATTATAATGCTTTTGCTTTGGTTATAATTTGTGCTTTCATAATTGCTATTTATACTTCAGCTTCCGGTTTACTTGGCACTTCAAGAACAGACAGCTTTCAATTTGTTTTTGCAATGATAGGTTGTATTATTCTTGCTATTATTGTTGTAAACTTGCCAGAAGTAAATGGACTAAAAGGATTAACAAAAAATCTTTCATCTCAAACATTGTCGTTCTTACCAAGAATTGAAAACTTAACTGTTAATCAAATTCAAACAAATGTTCTTTCAATTTCATTATGGTCGTTCTTAGCGTATATTGGTTTGCAATGGTGGTCGAGCTGGTATCCTGGTGCAGACCCGGGAGGCGGGGGATATATTGCACAGAGAATGATGTCTGCAAAAAATGAAAAACATAGCCTTCTTGCAACTTTATGGTTTACAATTGCACATTATGCAATCAGACCATGGCCCTGGATTTTAGTGGCACTTGCAGCTTTAATAATTTTGCCTCGCTCTCAAAGTTTGGAATCATTAAAAAAAGAAAATCCTGTTTTATTTAATAAATGTGTAGAAGTTTATAATAATAAACAATTACTTCATTCCAATGATAATATTATTCGTTCAAATGAATTCAAAGAATTTTATGATAAATATGAAAATACAATAGACCCCGGCATTATGTATCCAAAGTTAATGGTCAGATATCTGCCAAATGGTTTGCTTGGACTTTTAATTGCTGTTTTCCTCGCAGCTTATATGTCAACTGTAGCTTCTCAATTAAATTGGGGTACTTCTTATATAATTAATGATTTTTATCGACGCTTTATAATTAAAAATGAAGATGAAAAACATTATGTCATTGTCTCGAGAATTGGAATAATTTTAATGACAATATTTTCTTTAGTACTTACAAAATATTTTTTAACTACAATATCAGGAGCTTGGATTTTTATTTTAAATACAAGCGCAGGTTTAGGCGGGGTACTTATTTTACGTTGGTATTGGTGGAGAATTAATGCTTGGTCAGAAATTTCTGCTATGATTGCTCCTGTAATAATTTATCCAATCGCTGTTTATTTATTTCATCTTGAATCTCCATTAACACTTTATCCAATTGTATTAGGAACTACATTGGTATGGATTTTTACTACATTTCTTACAAAACCTATTGATGAAAAAAAACTAATTGAATTTAATAAAAAGATTCAAGCTGGAGGTTTTGGTTGGAAGAAGTTTTCAAAAACTAATTCACATAAAATTTTTATTTATCTGTTTATTAATTGGTTTTTAGGAATAGTTTTAGTTTACTCCTTTTTGTTTGGATTAGGTGAATTAATTTTTTCTGAGTATGTAAAAGGAATAATACTGTTAATGTTAAGTGTGATTTCCCTTTTTGTGATTTTAGCTAACTTAAAGAAAATCGGTTTTGAAAAAATTATTCAATGATTTTGTTATTAAGAAAAGTCATGGTTAGTCAGCTTGTTTTTACAGAACAGAATTTCAATAGTTATACTTTGATAAGTTTATAAACCCATAATTATCAAACATGATTTTGCAAGATTGATAACCGGTGAAAAGTAAACTCCAAACAATAACACAGCCAATGCTAATATTGATACCAAAACTTTATTTCCTAATGATGGAATTATAACTGGTGTAGTTTCATCAGCTTTTACTAAATACATGTGTTTTAATACTCGGATATAATAATAAAGTGAAACTACTGTATTAAGAAGTGCGATTACTGCTACTGCAATCATTTTTGCATCAACAAGTGCAATGAAAAGATATAGCTTTCCAATAAATCCAGCTGTAGGTGGAATTCCTGTTAATGAAACAAGAAAAATAGCAAGTGAAACTGCAAGCAGGGGAGATGTATATCCAAGTCCATTATAATCATCAATTTCTTCAGAACCAATTTGGTTTGCTATCAGCATTACTACATAAAAAGCACCAAGATTCATTATTAAATAAAAAACAAAATAAATTAAAATTGCCATCAATCCTTGATTTGAAAAAACAACCAATCCAAGCAAAATGTATCCTGCATGAGCAATGCTTGAATATGCAAGCATTCTTTTTAAATTATTTTGCCAGAGCGCAGAAAAATTTCCAAGTGTCATTGTTAGAATAGAAATTACAACCAATACAGATTTCCAGTCAAATACATCAATTAAATTCCAGAATCCATCTGAATTGACGAATGTTACAAATGTTGTTTTAATAAATCGAATTAATAATGCAAATCCTGCTGCTTTGCTTGCAATTGAAAGATATGCAGTGATTGTTATTGGAGCACCTTCATAAACATCAGGTGTCCAAAAATGGAAAGGTGCAGAAGAAATTTTATAACCAATTCCTGCAAATATTAAAATTACTGCAAATGATAATGTAAATAAATTTATGTTGGGTGCCTGAATTAAAGAATTAATTATATAAAGATTTGTGCTACCTGTCATTCCATAAATTAAAGAAATTCCAAAAAGCATTAATCCAGAAGAGACTGCACCATAGATTAAATATTTTAATGCGGCTTCGCTGTTGCGGTCTCTTAGTTTGATAAAACCTGCAAGCACATAAGAAGAAAGAGAAAGTAATTCCATTGATAAGTAAATTAAAATTAAATCTGCAGCAGAAATCATAAAGAACATGCCGATCATCATTCCATATATCAATGCATAGTATTCACCAATTCTATCCTGTGTATTTTTTATTTCTGATGAAGAGAATGAAAACAGCACTACAAGAAGTGATGATATCACAACTATAACTTTAAAGAATGAACCAAATGAATCAACAGCAATCATTCCATAATTTCTTAAAGCATTTACAGATTGATTAAATGCAAATCCATTATCATAAAACTGGAAGATTAAAAAAAGTCCAGTTATAAAAATTCCAGCTCCAGCAATGTATGGAATTATGGATTTATTTCTGTGAAAAATTAAATCTGATAAAATGAGTATTACAAGAAAAACAGTAAGAACTATTTCAGGTAAAATTAAATTTAGTGACTGAATTAAATTTGTCTGTTCCATCAAGACTTACAATCCATTATTTGATTAATGATTATTGACCATTAAAAAGAAAACTTACAAGTGTATTGACAGAAGTATTCATAATATTCAACATTGCAGATGGATAAACCCCAAGGAAAATTATAATAGCAGAAAGAGGAGCAAACATAGCATATTCTCTAAATTCAAGGTCTTTTAACGAAGACCATTTTTCGTTTAATGGTCCAAAGAAAATTCTTTGCAAAGTCCAAAGCATATAACCTGCACCTAAGAGGATTCCAAGAGTTGAAATCATAGTAATTATTCTAATATTAGTAACACCAAATGCGCCAACAAAAACGAGAGCCTCAGATATGAATCCGCTTAGACTTGGTAATCCAATTGCAGCAAAGAATGCTACTGTAACAAATCCAGTATATACTGGCATTTGAGCAGCCAATCCACCAAAATCATTTAATCCTCTTGTATGTGCTCTGTCATAAATTACACCTACAATCAAGAAGAGCATTGCAGTAATTGTTCCGTGATTGAACATCTGGAAAATTGCGCCTGTAATTCCAGTTGATGATAAAGAAGCCATACCAAGCAAAACATAACCCATGTGAGAAACAGAAGAGTAAGCAATTAATTTTTTGAAATCTTTTTGAGCTAATGCAACAAGGGCGCCGTAGATTATATTTATCATTCCAAATAATGCAATCCACCACATTAATTGTCTGGTAATTTCAGGGAAGATTGGATAACTAATTCTGAGAATTCCATAAGTTCCCATTTTTAACAATACACCAGCAAGAATTACAGAAATTGGAGTTGGTGCTTCAACATGTGCATCAGGCAACCATGTGTGGAATGGAAACATAGGTATTTTGATTGCAAAGCCAACAAATAATGCCAAGTAAGCAATAAATCTTAAATTGTGGGGATTCAGTGGTGAAAGAATTCCATCCTGCAAATAATTACTTGGATTCATTAATTGGAGCAAGTTAAATGTAAAAACTTTTGTGCCATCAGCTAGAGTTTCAGTTGCACTGAAATATAAGCCAATCATTACAAGAAGAATGAAAACACTGCCAAACAAAGTATAAATGAAGAACTTTATAGCTGCATATTCTTTTCTTGGACCGCCCCAAATTCCAATCAAGAAATACATTGGCAGAAGCATTAATTCCCAGAAAATATAGAACAAGAAGAAATCCAGAGCAACAAACACACCCATCATTCCTGTATCGAGTAAAAGAAATAAAGCGAAATAACCTTTAACTGACTTTTCAATATTCCATGAAGATATTGTTGCTATGAAAGAAATTATTGCAGTTAATAAAACCATCGGCATGCTTAATCCATCAATGCCAAGGAAGTAATCAATTTTTACTTTGCCTAACCATGAAATCCCTGAAATTTCAATCCATCTAAATTTTTCAATGAATTGAAAAGATTTTTCTTCATAAACTCCAGCAGCTGAGTAGTTATAATTTGCTAAAAGAATAATTGCAAGAATAACCTGAATAGCTGTGATGATTAAAGTCGTATATTTAATAATCTTTTGCTGTTCTTTTGGAAGTATTAAAACAATTATCATCCCCAAAATTGGGAGAAATGTGATTAATGAAAGTATCGGGAAACCACTCATATATTCAACCTATTTTTAATTTTTGACAAAGAATTTATGAATCAACAATTATTCTCAAAATGGCTTAAAGATTAATAAAAGAATTATTACAGAAAATACAACGAATACAACATAAGTTTGCACTTTGCCTGTTTGTAATTTTTTAAGAGAAAATCCAACAAATCCGCTGAAGAATGCTGTAAAGTTTACCAAACCGTCAACAACATAGTTATCGAATAAACCGCTTAAATTAGAAAATGATTTTGTAAGCCATGCAGAACCATTTACAATTCCATCGATGATATTGTTATCAAACCATGCTAAAACTTTGCTGAAGTTTAGAGTTTGTCCAACTGCAGTTGCATCATATAATTCATCTATGTACCATTTATTAAGAGAAAAATTGTAAACTGGTTTTATCTTTTCTGTTAGCTTATCAACATTTACTTTTTTCCATTGATAAAACATGAATGCAAAAAGAATTCCTAAACCTGCAAGAGTAATTGATAACATCATAGCAGGGTAGTGAGCCCAGTGTAATGTTTCAGTATATAATTCTGAATGAATTATTTCTTCGTGAATGTTAGTGCTATGAGATTCTGATTTCATAAAATCAAATCTTGTAGAAACTGGGGTCACCTGTTGAGGAGTCTTAACCCAATTTTTCAAAAACCACCCTTCATCCGGAGAGAATGGATTTGGAGTATAGAAAATGAATATTGAAAGTGTTGCGAGTACAATTAAAGGTGCAGTCATTACTAATGGAGATTCGTGAGCATGTTCAAATTTATGATGGTCTCTTGGTTCGCCGTGAAATGTTAAAATAAGAAGTCTAAACATGTAGAATGCAGTTAAAGCAGCTACAGTAAATCCAAATGCTGGAATAAGCCAGTGCCCCGTAAGTTTACCAAAAACAAGTGTTCCAGCAAGAATTCCATCTTTACTAAGGAATCCAGATGTTAAAGGAATTCCAGAGATTGCTAAAGTAGAAATTAAAAATGTAATGTAAGTGATGGGCATTTTCTTTCTTAATCCGCCCATGTTTCGTATATCTTGCTCATGATGCATCGAATGAATTACTGAACCCGAGCCAAGAAATAAGCATGCTTTGAAAAATGCATGTGTAACAAGATGGAAGAAAGCAAAAACATAAGCGCCAACACCTAATGACATAATCATGTATCCAAGTTGAGATACAGTTGAATAAGCAAGTACTTTTTTAATATCATTTTGAGTTATTGCAATTGTAGCTGCAACAAAGGAAGTAACTGCTCCTACAATAGCTATAACGAGCATTGCATCTGCAGTAAGCATCACAAAAATTCTTGTTACAAGATAAACTCCAGCTGCAACCATTGTAGCTGCATGAATCAATGCACTAACTGGAGTAGGACCTTCCATTGCATCGGGCAACCAGACATGTAATGGAAATTGAGCAGATTTACCAACTGCACCCATAAAAACTAATATTCCTGCAGCAGTAAGCCATGCTTCACTTCCAAAAGGTAGATTTCCAATTGAGATTTGATGAAATATTGTATCGAATGTGAAAGTTTTATAATTCGTAAATAAAATCAGTATTCCAATGAACATTCCAACATCGCCAACGCGGTTTACAATAAAAGCTTTCTTTGAAGCATCTGCAGCTGATTTTTTTTCGAACCAGAATCCAATTAATAAATAAGATGATAATCCAACTAATTCCCAGAAAATATACATCATTAATAAATTGTGAGTAAGGACAATTCCGAGCATCGAAAAAGTAAATAATCCGAGATATGCAAAATATCGTGTATATCTCTTATCACCTCTCATGTATTCAATTGAATAAAGATGAACGAGAGCACTGATAAGATTAACAACAAAAAGCATTATGGCAGTAATGTTATCAATCTTAATTCCTAATTCAATGTTTACAGTTCCAGTGTTTGGGGCATTACTTAAAATGAACCATGTTAAAGAAGAAACAATATCTTTATCGAAATAAGTTAATTTTGCAAAGAGTATGAAAATAGAAATAATAAGAGCTGTAAAAAGAATACCAACTTCAAAAAGATAGAGTTTGGGAAATCTTTTTCCGAAGAAAATTAATGTTGCAAAACCAAAAACAGGTAGAAAAAGAGTAATGATTGAAAGTGTAACAAGTAAATTTTCTGTCATAAGGCTATTCTTTTAGTTTGTCAATTTCATCAACATTTACATTTGAGAATGTTTTATAAATATTAAGTACTATTGCCAGTGCAATTGCTGCTTCAGCGGCAGCAAGAATAATTACAAATAATGCTATGATTTGTCCGCTGAAACCAAAGTTTCCATATCTTGCAAAAGCAACAAAATTGATATTTGCTGAATTGAGAATTAATTCAATTCCCATCAAAACCATTACTGCATTTTTACGGGTATTTATTCCGTAAATTCCTAATGAGAATAAAATTGCACTAATTATTAAAAAATGAGTTAAGCCTACATTAAGTGTCATAATTCTGAAATTTATTGTTAATCAATTTTTTCTTCTTCTCTTCTTGCAATTGATGCAGCACCGATTAAAGCAACAAGCAGAAGTACTGCAAGCAATTCGAAAATTAAAATGTAATCAGTAATTAAAAGATTGCCAAGATTTTTAATTGTTGTAATTGGAATTTCGCCAGGTTGGGTTTTCCAGTTTGTCCAAATCATAACAGCCCATAAAACACCAAGCAATAATCCAACTCCAATAGCTGCAGGCAATAGGTGAACTGTTCCAGTTCTTATATCAACACTTGTAATTTTATTTGTAAGCATAACACCAAACAAAAGCAGGATAAGAATTCCGCCCACATAAATCATGATTTGAACAATAGCAAGAAAATCAGCACCCAATAGAACATAAATTCCAGAAATTCCAAATAAAGTAAGCAATAAGCTATAAGCTGAATAAACAATATTTTTTGTTGTTACAACTATAACAGCTGATATTATAGTTATTAAAGCAAATAAATAAAATATTACATCAAAATAAGTCATAGCAAATTCAAATTTATTCTTGAGTTTTAGATGCTGCTGCTTTTTGAGCTTCTTTTTCAGCTAAGAATTTTTCATAATTAGCTTTTTTTTCTGCTGCTTCTTCTTCTGTTAGATTAGAAAAATTATATATTAAATCTCTTCTGTCGTATTCAGAAAATTCATAAACATTTGTCATGTAAATACAATTTGTAGGGCAGGGGAATACACACAATTGGCAGTAACAGCACTTTGCAAAATCAATTGTAAATTTTGTTACCCATAAAGCTTTTTTCTTACCATTTGATGTAACACCAAGGTCTTCACCTGGAAGAGCTTTTACAGTTTCAATTTCAATGCAGCTTACTGGACATGCACGAGAACACTGGTCGCATCCAATGCAATCATCAATATTTACATATAATCTATTTCTTACTCTTTCTGGCAAAGGAATTTTAACATCAGGATATTGAATTGTTACTGCAGGCGTAAATAAATGTTTGAATGTAATTTTCATTCCAACAAGAACGGTATAGATTGCCTGCCATGTATTTTTTAAATATTCTTTCATAATTATAATAATGAAATTATTCCAACAAAAATTAAATTAGCAACTGCATAAGGAATTAAATATTTCCAGCAAACTGTCATCAGCTGGTCAACTCTTAAACGTGGCAATGTCCATCTCAACCACATTTGAACAAATACAAGAATTAAACCTTTTAATAAAAACCAAAAAATTTGTTCAAATGGGATTAGCCATTTTATGTTAAATAAATTTCCAAGATATCCAAAAGGAGATTGGTAGCCGCCGAAGAATAAAATTGAAACTACAGCTGAAACAGCAAGCATATTTGCATATTCAGCAAGCATGAACATGCCCCACTTCATTCCAGAATATTCAGTAAAATATCCTGCAACAAGTTCAGATTCTGCTTCTGGGATGTCGAATGGTGTTCTATTAACTTCAGCTAATGTGCTTATAAACATGATTAATGCAGCAACAATCATAAATGGAATTAATAAAAATTTTGTTAAGCCAAATTCAGGTCCGCCAAAAATATTCCAGTTCCAGAAATAAGCTGTTTGCATTTCGCTAATTTTTGTTAAGCTGAAGGTTCCAGTATACATTACCATTGTTAAAACAACAAGTGCAGTTGGAATTTCGTAACTTACAATTTGAGCGGCGGAGCGCATAGCGCCAAGCAATGAATATTTATTGTTCGAAGCCCAGCCTGCCATTAAAATTCCTGCTACAACTAAAGATGAAATTGCAACAATATAGAATAGTCCAACTTCAATTTCGCTGCCAATTAATGCACTCGAGAAGGGAATAGCTGCGTAAGCGGCAAATGAACCTGTGAATACCAGAACAGGAGCAATGTTAAATAATTTTTTATCTGCTTCTGCTGCTATCGTATCTTCTTTCTGAATCATTTTAATCATATCAGCAATTGTTTGAAGCCAGCCGTGCCATCCAGTTCTCATTGGACCTAATCTATCCTGCATATGCGCAGAAACTTTTCTTTCAAGCCAGATAGCAAAGAGAGCATAAATTAAAATAATTGTTAATGGAATTAATGCAACAACAATTGTTGAAATAATAACATCGCCGGTTAAGTTATATAGTAATTGAAACATTATCTATCTACCTCTCCTAATACTATATCAATACTGCCTAAGATTGCAATAACATCTGCAACGAGATGACCTTTGCAGAGTTCGCCTAAGACTTCAAGATTGACAAAAGAAGGAGCTCGAACTTTTACTCTAAATGGATTTGGACTTCCATCACTAATAATGAAATATCCTAATTCACCTCTTGGATTTTCAACTCTAAAATAAACTGTTCCCTTTGGTGGTTTAATTCTTTTTGGAATTGCTGCTTGAACATCGCCATCGGGAATTTGGTCAATTGCTTGTTCTATAATTCTTAAACTTTGTTCCATTTCTTGAACACGAACATAATATCTATCCCAGCAGTCACCCACAGTTCCCATTAATCCTTTTCCAACAGGAATATCAAAATCAAATCTGTCATAAATTGAATAAGGTTCATTTTTTCTTAAATCAAAAGCCAAGCCGCTTCCTCTCAAAACTGGTCCAGTTACACCATAATTAATTGCTGTTTCTAAAGGAAGTATTCCAATATTAGCAGTTCTTTCAATAAATATTTTATTATAAGATAAAAGATTATTTAGTTCGTCAATTGTTGGTCTGAAAGATTTAATAAATTCTTTTGTCAATCGAACAAAATCTGGGTGAATGTCATGAGATAATCCGCCAACCCACATGTAATTGTAAAGAAGCCGAGCGCCACATGTCATTTCAAAAAGGCTTAAAATTTTTTCTCTATCTCTGAAGCAATACAAAAATGGTGTGAAAGCGCCAATATCCAGTCCATAAGTTCCAATTGCAACAAGATGCGAAGCAATTCTCTGAAGCTCACCCATTATCACACGAATGTATTCAACTCTTTCTGGCACTTGAATACCAAGCAATTTTTCTACAGCTAAAACATAACCAAAATTATTGTACATTGATGCCAGATAATCCATTCGATCGGTATAAGGAATTACTTGAGGATAAGTCATTGCTTCTGCATGTTTTTCAAAGCATCTATGTAAATAGCCGATGTGTGGTTTGACATTTTTAATTAATTCACCTTCAAGCTCAAGTTCAAGCCTCAACACTCCATGAGTTGATGGATGTTGAGGTCCCATATTTAAAATCATTGTTTCGGTTTTTAGTGCCATAGTAAATTCAATTTAATAAGGAACTTTCATCCCCTGATAAAATTCAGGATTTTTATAATCTTTTCTTAATGGATAACCAGCTTCCCAGTCATAAGGCATAAGAATTCTTCTTAAATCGGGATGATTTAAGAAGATGATTCCAAACATATCATAAGCTTCGCGCTCATGCCAATCTGCACATTTCCAGACTGATTCAACAGATTCTACTTGAGGATTTTCTCTTGGTGTTGAAACTTTTAATGTAACTTTATGCTTAAGAGGGATTGAATATAAATGATAATAAACACTTAATGTTCCGCCTTTAATAGTTATACTTCCATCTTCTTCTTTGATTTTTTCACCATTTGCATCATCAACACCGGATAAGACCATCAAGCTGTCAAATTTCAATTCTTCATTATCGCGAAGGAACAAGCAAACTTTTTTTATTTCAAAAGGATTAACAGAAATTATTGGTTCAGTAGGAAGGTCTTTCTCAATTGAAATAATTGCTTCACCAAATTCTTTTTTTAATATCTCAAAAATTTCTTCAGCGGTTTTCATACAGATTTTTTCATTAATGATTCGTTTTTAATTTTTTCCTGCAATTTTAATAATCCTTCTAATAAAGCTTCGGGTCGTGGCGGGCAACCAGGTACATAAACATCAACAGGAATAACTCTGTCCACACCTTTTAAGACATGATAGCCATGTTCCCAGTATGGTCCTCCGCAATTAGCGCAGCTTCCCATTGAAATAATATATTTTGGTTCAGGCATTTGTTCGTATAATCTTTTAATACGAAGAGCCATTTTAAGTGTAACTGTGCCGGAAATAATTATAGCATCTGCCTGTCTCGGTGTATTTCGAGGAATAACACCAAATCTATCAAAGTCATAATGTGAAGCTGAAGTTGCCATCATTTCAATTGCACAGCATGCAAGTCCAAATCCAAGCTGCCAAATTGAAGAAAGCCGAGCCCAATTAAATAAATCTTCTACTTTAGTGATTACTATATTCCCATCAGAGAATTCTTTATCGAGTAAGCCCATAAATTAAACTTGATTTTTGTTATTTAAAAGATCTTCAAGGATAGGGGGTTTTGGCTGTGGTCTTGCCCATTCCAAATCTCCTTTTCTCCATTCATAAGCCATTCCCAAAATTAAAAGAAGCAAAAAGATTATTCCTGCAAGAAAACCGTAGATTCCATAATCTTTATAAATTAAAGCCCATGGAAAAAGAAGAACAACTTCAACATCAAAGATTAAAAAAATCAATGCGACTACATAAAATCGAATATTAAACTTAACCCAAGGTGAGCCTTCTGGGTTTTCGCCGCATTCATAAATTTTTAATTTTTCATGCGTCGGTCTGTTAGGCCTTATGATTTTTGCTACAAATAGTGTAATTATTACAAATATTGCAGCAAATAATATGAATATCAGAATTTTACCGAATTCAGTAAGCATTAATTTTCAAAAAATTTGTGCGCAAATTAATACATCAATGTATGATTGTCAAGAAATCTGAATTTGTGAACAATTAAATAAAAAATTTTATCGAAAAATAATTGTAATGTATTTATTAACTCTTCCATAACTTTTATAAAATGAATTTTATTTTTATCCGAAATAATTTATCTTATAATTGATTATTGAATTAAATATTTTATGAAAAAATTTTTTTGTGCTGGTCTATTAATTTTAGTATCGACTTTTAATTTATCAATCGATGCTCAAATAATTCTAAGAAAGTGGGATAAAGTTATTAGTCTTGATGATAAAGAAATCTATTTAGATACTTCAAGCATCAAGCAGGATAAAAATATTATCTCCGCACTTATGATTACTTATTACAATCAACCAAAATTTATAAAAGAGATTAATAAAGAAATAGTTTATATAAAAACACAAACTTTACTTGATACGATTTCAAGAAAAGTTAATATTGTTGGAAATTTGTATTACGATAAAAATTTAAAAATTGTTGGCGATGCATTTAAGCCTTTGCAGATAGTAAGTGAAAATAATGTTCATATAATTGATACAAGCAAAACTTATTCAACTCTATTTGAAAGGTGTATTGATTTTTTAAAAAGACAAAAGAAAGAAAATAAACAGGGGAAAGAATATTTCCCTTCTGCCATAAAAAATGAAATTATAGAATCAAAAAATCTGGATAGCAGTATTGTAAAGACTTTTAAGCCAACATCGGAATTAAACCAAAATGAAGAGGATTATGATTTTAATACAGAGCAATTAGTTTATAAAACAATTTTTACTGATGGCAAAAAATTTTGTATCCAAGTTTCATCCTGGAAAGAAAATCAAAAAGCAGAAAGAGAAGTTAATAAATTAAAAAATATGGGATATCAAGCATTTATGGTTAAGGTAAATATTCCTCAAAGAGGAATCTGGTATCGTGTAAGAGTTGGATATTTTTCATCTTTGGAAGAAGCAGAAGAATTTTATAACAAAATTAAAGCAATGATAAAATGAAATCAGAAAATGAATGGAAAGAAAAATTAACTCCTGAGCAATATCATATTTTAAGGGAAAAAGGAACTGAAAGACCTTTTTCAGGTAAATACTGGAATTTTTTTGAAGAGGGGATTTATAGATGTGCAGGTTGTGGAGAAGAATTATTTGATTCAGAAACAAAATTTCACTCATTCTGCGGTTGGCCAAGTTTTTATGATGTAATAGATAAAGAAAAAATTATCATTCAAGATGATTACAGCTTTGGGATGCACCGTCTTGAGGTTTTATGTAAAAATTGTGGAGGACACTTAGGTCATGTATTTGATGATGGACCTAAACCCACTGGATTAAGGTATTGTATCAATTCTGCCGCATTAAACTTTCAGAAAAAATAAGTCCTATCTAAAGAATTAAAAAAATTAAAAAATCTGATTCACTTGTTGACAAATTATAATAAATAATTTAGATTTGGTCTAAATAAATATTATTTTCTTTAACAAAATGAGGTTAATATGAAAAATACATTAACAGTTATTAATTCATTATTATTTATTTTAATTTCAAGTGTTCTTTATTCCCAAACTGATAATTATAAATTTGAAAGTTCAATACATGCGTATGGTGAACTTCATTTTAATCAGGAAAAGGCTGCTAATAAGCCAATCAAACAAATCCTTGATTTTCATCGTTTTGTAACTTTTATTGGTTTTACTTGGGATGATAACTGGTCTTTCCATTCCGAAGTTGAATTAGAACATAATTATGTTGAGGAAGATGCAGGTGAATTAGAAATAGAACAGGCTTACATAAATTATCATTATAGTGATTGGTTGGGATTTCAATTTGGAGTTATTCTTCCTTCAGTTGGTTTGATTAATGAAATTCATGAACCGCCTACATTTTTTGGAGTAGAAAGACCTGATTACAACACAAGAATTATTCCAACAACATGGTTTGGCAACGGGATGGCTGTTTACGGAAGAATAAATTCTTTTGATTATAAATTGACAATTATGGAAGGATTAAACAGTGATAAATTTAGTGAATCAAATGCAATAAGAGACGGCAGAAGGAAAGGTTTTAAATCAGATGCAAAAAATCCACTTTATAATCTCAGGGTAGATTATCTTGGTTTTATGAATTTGAAGATTGGTGGATCATTTACTTATAATAAAGCTTATGGAGATACTTCTTCAAATAAAATTTATTTGTATGAATTGCATGCAAGATATCAATCTAATACCATTGATGCTGCATTTGAATATGGAGTTATAAATTATGAAAAATATAATTTGCAGCGCTCGGAAGGTTATTATGTCGATTTAGGTTACAATATTTCTGAATTACTTAATTGGCAAACAAAAGTAATTCCCTTTGTTCGTTTTTCTGATTACAACACAGCAGCAAAAACTAGAACAGGTGGTGATTCCGAAAAAAGAAATCATTTCACTTATTGGATGGCAGGCATCTCTATCAAACCACTTGATAACATTGTGTTTAAGTTCGATTATGGAATTAGAACTCGTGAATTGGGAAACGAAAAAGTAAAATTATTAAATATCGGTATGGGATATATGTTTTAATTAAGGTGCTGTTATGAAAATTTTTCTCTCAATACTTTTTCTTTTGTTAAATCTTGGTATAAAAGAAGATTGTGAAAAATTATTAATAAATATTTTTGGAAATAATGTAAAAACAGAATTTCTTAAATATGATATTGCTCCAGAACTTAAAAATAAAATTGAACAAGAATGCCGTCAAAGATTCATAAGAAATTATGTTTATATATGGAAAATTTATGATAATAATAAACACATAGCTACTGCTTTTCTTGATGATGTTTATGGGAAATCTCTTCCAATTACTTTTCTGGTAATTTTTGATTTGAATGGGAAAATACTTGATACAGAAATAATTAAATATCGAGAATCTTATGGTAATGCTGTTCAGGAAAAAAATTGGTTAAATCAATTCAAAGGGAAAGATGCATCTTCAAAATTTAAAACTGGAGATGACATCAGCTCGATTAGTGGAGCTACAATTTCTGCAAATTCTGTTTCAACAGGAATTAAAAAATTATCAAAGCTTTATTCATATATTAAAGATGAATTATGAATTTTAATCAAAATAAATCGCTTAAAATATTTTTTATTGTTTATCTGCTTGTAATTACAATTGGTGTTTCAACAGGATTAACTTTTTTGAAACATACAACTTCATTAACTCCAAAAGGGGCAGTTGCAAGATTTAATGGAGATGAAATAAAATCTGAAGATATTATTGAAAATTATCCAAAACCTATCTCCGAAATGTTATTAACTACACACAATCATGTGCTTGGGTTATCTTTTATTTTCCTTTCAGTTGGACTAATATTTTATTTCTATTCAAGAATAAAAGAAAGATGGAAATTATTTCTTATGATTGAGCCGCTAATTTCAATAGTTGTTACATTTGGTTCAATTTGGTTAATGAGATTTGTCAATAAAAACTTTGTTTATCTTGCAGCTGCTTCTTCTTTTTTAATGTATTTATGTTTTTATATAATGGTTTCTATCGCACTTTTTGAATTATTCAGGAAGAGATAAATTTTGGATTAGTAAATTAATTTTATATTTTTCTTATGAAAATTTGAGGATGAAATGGGTAATCTTGGAGCAACAGAAATAATTCTTATAATTTTTGTTCTTGTATTATTATTTGGTGCAAAGAAAATTCCTGAACTTATGAAAGGCTTGGGAGAAGGAATAAAATCCTTCAAAAAAGCTTTAAGCGGCGAAGATGAATCTTCTAAAGATAACAAATCAAAATAAACTTCATTAATTGCTGCAATAAATAAACCTCTTTATTTTTGCGGTGCTGAAATGTGTAATTATCCGGAGGATTTATGAGTGAAACCGCAACCGCAAAGAAATATGAATTTAAAGCTGAAGTAAAAAAACTTTTAGATATTCTTGTTCATTCACTTTATACGAGCAGAGAAATATTTTTAAGAGAATTAATTTCGAATGCATCGGATGCTCTTGATAAACTCCGTTTTGAATCGAATCGTGGAACTCCAATTGTTGATAAAGACCTTCCACTCGAAATAAAAATTATAAATGACGAAAAGAACAAAAAATTAATTGTAACTGATACCGGCATTGGAATGAGTCGTGATGAACTCATTTCAAATATTGGAACAATTGCAAAATCAGGAACGGAAGAATTTTTGAAAATCCTCTCTGAAGCTAAGGCTGAAGCAACAAATCTTATCGGAAAATTTGGAATTGGATTTTATTCTGTTTTTATGGTAGCAAAAGAAGTTGTAATAAAAACAAAATCATATCGTCCTGATGATGAACCCGTGCAATGGAAATCTGATGGTTTAGGTGAATATGAAATTTCCACATTGGAAGAAAAAATTCCTCGTGGAACAAGTGTTGAAATTTTTTTGAAAGATGATGCATTAGAATTTGCGGAAAAGTGGCGACTTGAATCAATCATTAAAAAACATTCTAACTTTATTTCATATCCAATTTTTATTGGCAATGAAAGAATCAACACAATAAGTGCAATCTGGCGCGAGCCAAAAAGTTCAATTAAAAAAGAACAATATGATGAGTTCTATAAATTTTTAACTTATGATTCAGAAGAGCCTGCAGATGTAATACATAAATCTATCGATGCACCAATTCAATTTAATGCTTTGTTATTCATTCCAAAGAAAAGCAGTGAATATTTCTGGATTGACAGAGAAAATTATGGATTGGATTTATATGTCCGAAGAGTTTTAATTCAACATAAAAATAAAGATTTACTTCCAGAATATTTGAGCTTTGTAAAAGGTGTAGTTGATTCAGAAGACTTGCCTCTGAACATTTCAAGAGAAACACTTCAGGAAAATGTAATTTTCAATAAAATTGCTTCGAGTGTTACAACAACAGTTTTGAGTTATCTGCTTGAGAAAGCGAAGAACGATAGAGAAGGTTATAATAAATTCTGGAAAGAACATGGTAAAGTCTTCAAACTTGGTTATACAGATTTCAGCAATAAAGATAAATACATAGAACTTTTGAGATTTAATTCCTCAAAGTGCAAAGATGAAGATGAATTAATTTCACTTGAAGATTATGTTAATAGAAAATTGGAAAATCAAAAAGAAATTTATTACGCAAGCGGTGTAAATAGAAATGCTATTGATTCTGACCCTCACATGGAAATTTTTAAAAACAAAAATCTTGAAGTTCTTTATTTGTACGACCCTGTTGATGAATTGATTTTAACTTCTTTGGGAAAATATAAAGATTATGATTTTAAATCTGTTGAAACAGTTGATACAAAAAAATTAGAAGAATTCAAATCTGTAACAGAAACTAAAAAAGAGATAGAAGAATTAAGCAGTGACGATAAAAAACACTTCAGCAGTCTGCTTGCAAAAATGAAAAAGATACTTGGAGATAAAATTGAAGATGTTGTTGAATCAAAAAGATTAGTTGATAGTGCAGCATGTCTTGTATTGAAGGATAATGAATTAACAAACACAATGCAAAAAATATTGAGAATTACGAACAAAAATTTAGCACCACAGAAAAAGATTTTAGAAGTTAATCCTGATAATGTTCTCATAAGAAATCTGATTAAAATATTCAAAGCTGATTCAAATGATGAATTTATTAAAACTGCTACTGAACAGATTTACGATTTAGCTCAATTAAATGAAAGCGATATAGAAGATATTCATTCATTTATTAAGAGAAGCAGCAAAATTCTGGAAGACTCGAGTAGCTGGTATATCAAAATAAAAAATTATCAATGATGAAATAATGAAAAAAACGAAAGTAGTTGTAACAGGTGGAGCGGGCTTCATTGGGAGTCACATTGCAGAACAATGGATTAATGATGGAGCAGAAGTTCATGTGATAGATAATTTACGCTCTGGCTTCTTATCGAATTTAGAAAATCTTAATGGTGTAATTTTTCACAAAGGAAGTGTTACAGATAAGTCATTAGTATTTGATGTGCTTCAAGATGCAGATTATGTTCATCACTTAGCTGCACTTGTTTCTGTTCCTGAATCAATTGAAAAACCTTATGAATGTGTTGAAATAAATATAATTGGATTGCTGAATATTCTTGAAGCAGCAAGACATTACAAAGTAAAAAAAGTTGTATTCAGCAGTTCAGCCGCAGTTTATGGCGATAATGAAGAATTGCCAAAAACAATAAATTCGATACCTGATCCCAAATCTCCTTATGGCATTACAAAACTCGAAGGTGAATATTATTTGAAAATGTATAACAAAGAATATGGATTAGGAACTGTTTCGTTAAGGTATTTTAATGTTTTTGGACCACGACAAAATCCAAACAGTCAATATGCTGCTGCAATTCCTATTTTTATTAAGAAAGCATTAGCTGATGAACCAGTAACAATATTTGGTGATGGAACACAAACAAGGGATTTTATTTATGTCAAAGATGTTGTAAAAGCAAATTTGCTTGCAGCAAAGAACGATAAGGTATCGGGAGTTTTTAATGTTGCACTTGGCAAATCAATTTCGATAAATGAAATTGCAAAAGAAATTATAAAACTGACAAACAGTAAAAGCCAAATTGTTTATGAAGAAGAACGAAAAGGAGATATTAAGCATAGTGTAGCATCAATAAAAGAAACAGTGGAACAATTAAACTTTCATCCTGAAAATTCTTTAATAGAAGGTTTGAAAAAAACAATAGATTATTTTAGGAATAATCATTTTAGAAAATAAGTTTGACACAACAATAAATTGAAAAACAATTTGATAAAATGTCTATTAATGATGAAGGAATATTTAGATTCTCGAAATTTCCTTTCTGTAATCTAAAATAATAATCATTACACTACTTAATAAATAAAAAATCTTTTTGTATTTTTAGCGCAACAATTTTACAACATATAAAAGATTCATATCAAGAAATTGGAAGATTTTGTTCAGAACAATAAGCTTACGATTTTGGGTAAACTAACTGCAGGTTTATTGCATGAGATTCGAAATCCGCTTACAGTAATCAAGTTAAATCTTGATTACATGAAAATGTTTGAGAATGAATTATCATCAGAAATTCAAGAATCAATTACATCTTCACTTGAAGCATTCGAAAGAATAAATTTTATTATCAGCGACATACTTGATTTTACACGCAAGTCGTCAGATGCAAAAAAACCTATATCAATTAATACAATTACGAATAGAACAATAGAAATTGTAAGCATTACAGCATCTAAAAGAGGAATTAAAATAATTAAAGAACTAGATGAAACAATTCCTTCAATACATGCAAACGAAAATAAATTGCTTCAGGTGTTTATTAATTTGATTAATAATGCAATAGAAGCATCGTATGACAGAGGCAATGTTATAGTCAGAACTAAAAGAGATAATGATAGAAATATTGTTTTGTGGGAAGTTCAAGATTTTGGATGCGGTATAAAACCAGAAGATAAAGAAAAAATCTTAGCAGGATTTTTTACAAGCAAAGATAAAGGTACAGGTGTAGGTTTGACAGTTTGCAAGAGATTACTTGATGAAATCAATGCTGAATTATATTTTGAATCAGAGTACGGAAAAGGTTCAAAATTTTTTGTAAAGTTTAATTCAATAATTACAAACGATAATTGAAAGCTATGAATCCGAAAGTATTAATAATTGATGATGATGATTTAGTTTCTTCTTCTTTGAAGAAAGTATTAACGAAGCAAAATTTCGAAGTTCAAACATGTCTTGATGCAAACGAAGCCAAAGCATACATTAATGAATTTCAACCAGACGTAATTCTGCTTGATATATATTTAACTACACATAATGGAATTGACCTTCTTAAGGCTATCAAAAAAGAATATACTTCTATTCCTGTAATTATGATTACAGGTTATGCTGATATTAAGATGGCTGTAACATCAATTAAATTAGGTGCATTTGATTTTCTTCTTAAACCAATTGACTTAGACCAATTGCTTATTGTACTTGATAAAGCAATTGAAAATGTTAGATTGAAATCAGAAGTAGACAGACTTCATTCTTTATTGATGGAGGATGAATTAACTCCAGACTTTTTTGGAAGAAGCACTAAAATTCAAAGACTACTTCATTCAGTTGAAAAATTAGCTAAAAGTCCAGATACAACTATTTTGCTTGAAGGTGAAAGTGGCACCGGCAAAGAAGTTTTTGCAAAATATATTCATCAAAAAAGTCCTCGCAACAATGCACCATTTATTACAATAAATTGTGCAACGATTCCAAGAGAATTAGCAGAAAGCGAGTTGTTTGGTCATGAAAAAGGAGCTTTCACAGGAGCTTCTCAAAAAACTAAACTTGGAAAATTTGAACTGGCAAATAATGGAACTTTATTGCTGGATGAAATTGGCGAATTAAGTCTTGATATGCAAGTAAAACTTTTGCGTGTTCTTCAGGAAAGAAAGTTTTACAGGCTTGGAGGCGAAAAAGAAATTAGTGTCAATGTGAGAGTTCTTGCAGCAACAAATCGAAATCTCGAAGAAGAAGTTGCAAAAGGGAATTTTAGAGAAGATCTATTTTACAGATTAAATGTTGTAAAAATTTATATCCCTCCATTAAGAGAAAGAAAAGAAGATATTCCATATATAGCTTATTCATTTCTAAAAGAGTTTAATCAGAAGTTTAATAAAGAAATAACAGGAATTGATTCTGGTGCACTTGAACTTCTTAAATCTTATCACTGGAAAGGAAATATCAGAGAATTAAGAAATGTTATGGAAAGAGTTGTTCTCTTATGCGAAGATAATGTTTTGAGTGAACATCATTTCAGTTTCTTGCTTGACAGCAAAAGTAATGTTGAAGATTCAAGCGACCAATTTATACTTCAAATTCCTTCCAAAGGAATTAAAATGGATCAGGTTGTTAAGGCATTAATTCAAAAGACACTCAAGATTACAAATGGCAATCAAGTTAAAGCTGCAAAAATTTTAGGATTGTCTCGTTCTAAGCTGCGTTATAGAATGGAACAACTTGGAATTGAAGTTACAAAACAGATTAATCAAAGTTAATCTGCTTGTAATTTCCAATCTAAAGTTTTTAAGTTTTTTATCGATAATAAAGTGCCCCAAAAAATTATTGCCCTGAAATTTCAAATAAAGGACCGTATGAAAATGCGGTCCTCCCTCCTAAAGTCAAATCAAGTAATTATGTGATGAATAATTGAAATGATAAATTCAAGTTTAGCTTTCTTTTTCGAATTTTATTGCCTGCATCAAAATATCAATCAGGTCTTCTTTGTCGTAAGGTTTGGCAAGGTAATAATCAAATCCGTCATTTAATAATTTTTTCTCATCTCTTAATAATGCATATCCAGTGATAGCAATTAGCGGCGTATTTTTGTATGCATGATATTTTCTAATTTCTTTTGCAAAATCAATTCCACTTGGTCCATTACCAAGATTTATATCAACAAGAACAGCTTCATATTTGTTATTTTTAATTTTTTCCATTGCCTGCGAATAATTATGAGCACTGTCTACATTACAAATATCGCGTAGAAAGAGGGAGACTAATTCTGCATTAAGTAAATTATCTTCGATGCTTAATATTTTTGGTTTTCGATTAAGCTTTGTCTCTTTTGATTTTCTTTCTGAAATTGGTTTCAATCTTTTTTTCTGACTAATATCATCACTTTTCTGAATTTTTACTCCAGGTAAAATTATACTAAATGTAGAACCTTTCCCAAGTTCACTTTCAACTGTAATATCTCCATTCATCAACTTAGCCATTTTCTTTGCAACTGCTAATCCTAAACCGCTTCCTTCAAAATTTCTTCGAATCCCTTCGCTGAGTTGTCTGAATTCTCTGAATATTTTTGTTTGGTCTTCTTTTGCAATTCCAATTCCTGTGTCAATTACTTTCACAACTGCCTGAAGGTTATTTGAATCCTGATTTGATGTTACAACAATTCTTACACTTCCTGCAGGGGTAAATTTGAAAGCATTATCAACAATGTGAAGTAGAATTTGTTTATAAAGATTTTCATCACCAACTGCACAAATTCCTTCATCTTGAATTTCTATATTGAATGAAAGAGATTTTTCTGCAGCTGTTTTATCGTAATTTGTTAAGAAATATTTTGTGTAAGAAGCGAGATTAAATTCTGTAATATTAATCGGGAATGTGCCAGATTCAATTTCAGATAAGTTGAGTATTGAATTTAGTGTAACTAAAAGCCGTTTGCCAGATTTAAGTATTTTATCAACAATATCAACATGTTCAGCATTATTTAATTCATCTCTCAATAAACTTGCAAAACCAATGATTCCAGTTAATGGAGTTCGAAGTTCATGACTCATATTTGAAAGCAAAGTTGATTTTAATCTGCTTGCTTCTTCAGCACTGTCAAGAGCTCGTTTTAATTCAAACTCCATTTCTTTCTTTTCTGTAATATCTTCTTTAATTGCAAGAAAATGAGTTATTTCACCTTCATCATTTTTGATTGGAGAGATTGTTGCAGATTCCCAATAGAACTCGCCATTTTTCTTTCTGTTTTTGAACTCACCACGCCATTCTTTGCCTGATAAAATTCTTTTCCATAATTCTTCATATTCATGGTCTGGTGTGTAGCCTGATTTTAAGAAGTTCATTTTTTTGCCACGAACTTCTTCAAAGAAGTAACCTGTTACTTCTGTAAACTTGGGATTTGTATATTCAATTTTTCCTTCTAAATCTGTAATTATAATAATTGAAGAACTTTGATCTACAATTCTTGATAATTTATTTACCTGTTCAAGAATTTTCTTTTTCTCGGTTACATCTTGAAATGATGTTATTAAATATTTTTCATTGTTTAATTGATAAGGTGTAATATCAATTTTTAATTCAAACTCTGTTCCGTCCTTTCGTTTTCCTTTGATATGGTTGAATTCAAAAGGCAAGTTGTTATTGTAAGTATTTGCTAAAATTTTTTTGAAATTATTGTGATTTGATTGATTAATAAATTCTAAAATTGATTTCCCATTAATTGAATCGTTTTTATCAAATCCAAATAATTTTTTGAAGGCAGGATTGCTCATTACAATTATATCATTTTGCAGAACAGCAAAAGCCTGTCCAGAATTTTCAAAGATAAAATGGAATAACTCTGAAGAGTTATCAGCATGAATATTTGATTCGTATTTTTTTGCTTTTACTGTCTGTTCCCTTTCCATAATTTTTTACTATTTTGCTTTTGGAAGTGTTATATAAAATGTTGAACCTTTGCCTGGTTCGCTTTCAAACCAGATTTTACCGCCGTTTAATTCAACCATTTCTTTGCATAAAATTAATCCCAATCCGGTACCTGTCTCATTTTCTGTGCCGAGCATTGTAACCTGTTCGCCAAGTTTAAATAATTTTTCTTGAATTTCTCTATCCATTCCAATACCATGGTCAGTAAAAGATACTTGAATAAAATCTTCTTGTCTTTCTGCATCAATTATAATTGTGCCGCCTCTCTTTGAATACTTAATTGCATTTGATAATAAATTTCTGAAAATTGTATTAACCATCACTTCATCAGCATAAGCATCAAGATTTTCTTTAAGGTAATTAATAACTGTTAACTTCTTATTGTCGAGCAAGTTTTTATTTAAATTAATCACGTTAACCATTTCCTGATATAAATTGCATTTGGTCGGATTGAACTGAACTGTTCCAAGTGCAATGCGTGACCATTGCAATAATTCTTCAATAAGCTGATATAAATTTTTTACTGATGATTTTGCATATCCAAGATATTTTTTAAGCTCGTCAGTTGTAAGTTCATCAAATGTTTCTGTAATTATATCAAAAATTCCAAGCAAACCTTGAAATGGGCTTTTTAAATCATGAGCAATAACTGAAATGAATTTTTCTTTTGAAGATTTATCTTGAGTTAGTTTTTCAATCTGTTTTTCAAGCTCTGAATTTTCTTCTTGAAGTTTTTTAATTAGTTCTTCTAAATCTTCTTCTTTGACTTTTGAAGGAACATCAAATTTAATTGTGATTCCACCTGCGACTTTATCAGTATAATCTATAAAAAGCCATATTCTATATGGAAAGCCAAAAGCAGATAAAGGATAAGAAGAAAATTTTATGAAATGATTTTCTTTACAGCTTAAGATAAGACTTAAATTTTTTTCTTCATCTTCGGATAAATTTTTTAATAAACTAATATTTCCTAAATCATTCAAACAATTTTCATTGAGATAATCAATAAACTCATTTATGTCTTTCGAATGAATATCTTCATAATTAATTCCCAAAATTTTAAGCAGGGAAGTGTTTGAATAAATTATAGAACCTAACTTGTCGCTAACTAAAAAACCAATATCGAAAGCATTTAATAACAAATACAAAGTGTGCAAGCCTTTTATATTGGGCTTTGCATTTTCTGGATTGTTCGATTTATAATTGCTGTATTGTGTCATTATAAAAATTTATTTATTCAAAATAGACTTCAATTCATAAAACATTTTACTTCGTAGTTTATTATCGAAAGAGATTTCATTTTCTTTAATTTAAATGATTATCTAAAATTCTTTTTTTGGCTTTCAATATAATCAATTCGTTCTAAATCTTTTCAAGAACTTTTCGATAATCTAAGTGGATGATTATTATCATTTGGCTAATATTATTCATAAACAAAGATTAAAAAATATTTTTAATCAGATTTTTTGTAAAAATAACAACGGCACATAACTTGAAAGTTAATCAAAAACTAATGATGGTTTTATATGAATGACATTTCTATCAATGAAAATTTTTTTAATGAATTAGAAAAACATTCAAGTGATGAAATAATTGATGTGTTATATGCATTAAATGGTGATGCAGATGTAAAAAAGTATACCCCTCAAATTTGCTCTCTAATATCTCACGAAGATAAAGGAGTGCGTAATGCTGCTACAATGGTGCTATTGAATCATATGCCTGAAGATGCACCAGCGCATCTTGTCCATTATGTTTCTTCTCCAGATATATCAATTAGAAATCTTGCTGGAGAAATTTTAGCAAAACTTGGAGATTTATCCATCGATGCATTGATTGATTATAATCACGATAGAAATGATGATGATAAAAAGTTTATCATAGATTTGCTTGGTATTATTGCAAATCCACGAGCAGTAAATCACATTATAGAGATTTTAAGCACAACAGATAATGATAATGTTATACTTGCTTGCATAGAAGCACTTGGAAATATTCGTTATGAAGATGCTGTGGATATACTGCTTCTTTTCTATGAGAGAAATGAATTATATAAACCCACAATTGTAGAAGCTTTAGGAAAAATTGGTTCTCAAAAAGCTCTTGATTTTCTTATTTCTAAATTTAATTCTGAGGATGAATTAACTAAATATTCAATTCTTGAAAGTCTTGGTTACATTGGAGATGTAAACACATATTTTTTCCTTCTTGAACAAATCTTAAATGTTCATGGACCACTTGTTTGGCCACTTATTACCTCCATCTTTTTGTTGAAAGAAAAATATAATCTTGATATTCCTTTTGATGATAAGATGAAAAGTTTATTAATGTATACATTAAGAGAAGGAAATGCAGAACATAAAAAAATTGCTCTCTCGCTGATAAATGTATTTAATGATAAAGACATTTTGCTTGCAAGCTTAAGATTTCTTGGTGAAGATTATGAACTTGATGAAATTATTCGTTCTAAAGCAGCAAACAATATAAATTTTGTCTTTGAAGAGATGCCCCGCATTCTTAACGAAAAGCCGGAAAATGTTGTTCATATTTTGAACTTGTTGTTATCAATTATTTCGTATGTAATGAGTTCTGAGGTTCAATCCCAAATTTCTTTAATGATGATTCGTAATGTAATTCATGCAGTGAGTGAATTCTTAAATCATCCTGATGAAGAGGTAAGAAGGGCAAGCATGGAAATTATTTTTAATCTTGACCCGCAAAGTGCTTTGCTGTTTATTGATTCAATGATTAATGATGAAAATATCTGGAATAAATTAAGATTAATAGAATTACTTGAAATGGTTGATAATTCTGAATCTACAGATGCATTAATTCGATTAGCACAGGATGAAGATGAAATGGTAAGAAATAGAGCTCAAGAAGTTATTGAACAAAGAAAAAAAATTAATTCCACTAAATAATTAATGATATGAGCCAATTTACTGAATTAAATTATTCTGATGTAAGTAAAAGCTTAAGCAATGTCTTGCCGAAGCAGATGACTATGTCGCTTCAGTTATTTCAGGAAATACGAAAATATATTTATGATTTGACAGGAATTTATTTTCAGGATAATAAAAAATATTTGCTCGAAAGTCGTTTACAGAGGAGAATTTCGTTTCTTGGATTAAAAACTTACGAAGAATATTTCAACTTATTAAAGAGCAATAAAAATGCAGAAGAAAAGAAATATTTTTATGAAGCAATAACAATAAATGAAACATTCTTCTTTCGAAATCAACCTCAACTTGATGCACTGGCTTCAAAAGTATTTCCTGAAATAATTCAAAACAAAATTTCACAAAAGAAAAATAAAATTAGAGTTTGGAGCGCAGCATGTTCATCTGGTGAAGAAGCATATTCGGTTGCCATGGTCTTTGATGATTTGGTTAAGCCGAAATATCCAAACATAGAAATAGAAATTATTGGAACAGATATAAGTTCAGCTGTAATTGAAACTGCTAAGAGCGGAATTTATAAAGAATATTCAGTTCGCAATATCCCGCCGTATTACCTTAAAAAATATTTTTTAATAAATGGTAATACTTTTGAGATAAAACCAGAATTGAAAAAACTGGTTTCTTTCAGTATACTCAATTTGTATGATGATATTATGATGAAGACAATGTACAATTTTGACATAATTTTTTGTGCCAATGTCTTAATTTATTTCGATAATGCTTCGAAAATAAAGGTGGTTTCGCATTTATATAATTCATTAAACAGAGGAGGCTATTTGTTTATCGGTTATTCTGAAACTTTGCAGGGTATTTCGAAAGCATTTAATCTTGTGAGTTTTCCTAAGACTGTCGGATATAAGAAGGAGTAATAATAAAAAATGAAACGGGTAATATTAGTTGCAGATGATTCTCCGACAATTAGAAAATTTGTTTCTGTAGCCTTAAGTGTTAAAGGTTACGAGATCATAACATGCTCGGATGGAATGGAAGCCTTAGAAAAATTGCCGAACTATAAAATTGATTTAGTAATCACTGATTTAAACATGCCAAATGTAGATGGATTTGAGCTGATTCGTTCTATCCGAAATAATGAAGAGTATAAGGATTTGCCAATAATTGTGCTGACTTCATTAGGTAACAGTGAAGATATTCACAGAGGTTTAGAATGCGGAGCTAATTCATATTTAATAAAACCATTTGACCCAAAAAGAGTTTTATACGAAGTTTCAAAATATTTGAATTAGGAGTAAAACTATGGCACTTAAATTCTTAGTTGTTGATGACTCAGTTACAATGAGGAGAATTGTAGCCAATTCCCTCAAATCAATCGGTTATGATAACTTTGTTGAAGCTGCCGATGGCAAAGAGGCACTCTCAAAGTTAAATTCTGATGATTCAATCAACTTTGTTATAACCGATTGGAATATGCCGGAAGTTTCCGGTCTTGAATTAGTTAAAGCAATACGCTCAAACGAAAAAACTCAATCTCTCCCAATTTTAATGGTTACAACAAGAGGATTAAAAGAAGATATACTCGAAGCTCTTCAAGCTAAAGTGAATAATTATATTGTTAAACCATTTACACCTCAAATCTTAAGGGAGAAGATTGAACAAATTTTAGCAAGCTCATAAAATGGAGTTAAATATGGAAAACCAATTAAGCATGGAACAGGTATTTCAGAAATTAGGGGACTTAAAACAGTTCTTCATTTTCGGTCAAAAGATTGTTCCTCTTTTCAAAAAGATTATTGATTTTATGACCGATATAGTCCCGCTGCTTGAAAATGTAAATAACTCAATTCAAGATACAACCAGCAAAATGCCCAAAGCTGCTCATCAAATTAATAGTGTAACAAATGCAACTGAAATTGCTACAAGTGAAATTCTTGATATTGTTGATTCAATGTCTGCTGATATGACTAAAATCAAGAATGAACTTGAAGATATGAAGAATGGATTTTTTAATCAGAGAGTAGCTTTGGATAAATTGATAAATGAATATCCAAGTTTAAATGGCAGGCTTGAAGAATTAAAATCTGCACTTGTAATTGACGAACTTGAAAGTAAAGTAGTAGGATTGGAAAATGTAATTCAAAAAATCGAAAATGATATTACAAATATTACAATTTCACTTCAGGTGCAGGATATAACAGCTCAACAATTAGCATCAGTTAATCATCTAATTCATTCTGTTCAAAATCGACTTTCGTCGTTATTGTTTGATTTTAACAAACAAGATGGATTTCAGATTCCGCACTTTGAAGGCGAACATGATGAAAGCAAAAAGCCTTTTAATCCAAATGCAAAATATGACCGCAATCATGAAATGCAGAAAATTGCAGATGAATTAATTAATGGAAATAATAAAACTTCACAGGAAGAAATAGATAAATTATTTGGTAAATGATGGAAAGTACAGCTCAAAATCCGATGTTAATCGACCCTGAGATGAAAGAAATTGTCGACAGCTTTTTGCTGGAGACAAAAGAAATTCTTGAAAATCTCAATGTCGATTTAATAGAACTTGAAAAACGCCCGGAAGACCTTGATCTGCTTAATCAAATCTTCCGTTCCTTTCATACAATTAAAGGAACTTCTGGCTTTCTTGGTCTCGAAAAGTTACCTGCAGTTACACATAAATGTGAAGACATTTTAAACAAACTGCGAAAGGGAGAAGCAAAATTAAATTCTAACTTGATGGATGGAATTATTTTAGGATATGATACGATAAAAGAATTACTTGTAAAAATTGAGAACGAAAAAAATGAAGATGTTGATGTAGATAATGTTATTAAGGTTTTGACAGGGTTATTAGAAAACATGGGAAATGTTTCTGCTGATGAAAATCGAACAGAAGTTAATGCACCACCATCAAATCAAGTTGAAGAAAATAACCAGAAAACCGAAACAAATGATACTGTTGTAAAAGAAAAAATTTCTGCATCAAAATCTTCTTCAGCTGCTGAATCCAAAAAAACAGATAACACAATTCGTGTTGAAGTTGAAAGATTAGATGCATTATTGAACATTGCTTCTGAATTAGTTTTAGGAAGAAACCGTTTGATGCAGGTAAATAGTCAGGTTGCCCTTGAATTTGAAAATTCAAACATTGCTAAAGATTTGGCAGATGCAACAAAACAAATTGATTTGATGACAAGCGAACTTCAGCTTGTTGTTATGAAATTAAGAATGATTAAAATTGGTAAAGTGTTTAACAGATTTCCAAGAGTTGTAAGAGATTTATGCAAAGAACTCGAAAAAGAAGTTGAACTTAAGATTTATGGAGAAGATACAGAAGTAGATAAAAACTTAATTGAAGAAATAAATGACCCGCTTGTTCATCTTGTTCGAAATGCAATTGACCATGGAATTGAAAAACCTGAAGTAAGATTGGCAAAAGGAAAGAATAGAAAAGGGACAGTAATTTTATCTGCAGAACATGAAGGAAATAATATTGTAATAAAAATAGAAGATGATGGAAAAGGAATTGACCCAGAAGTAATTAAAGAGAAGGCAATCAGTAAAGGATTTATTACTGCTGAAAGAGCAAAAGAACTCTCAAAACAAGAAGCATATAATTTAATTTTCCATCCTGGATTTTCTACAGCAGAAGTTGTAACAAATGTATCCGGTCGTGGAGTTGGGATGGATGTTGTAAAAACTAATGTTGCAAAATTAAGAGGGACTATTTCTGTTGAATCTGAAGTTGATAAAGGAACAAAAATAATTTTAAGACTTCCTCTAACACTTGCAATTATTTCTGGAATGATTGTTAAAGCCTGCAACCAAACTCTCGTTATTCCTCTTCATTCTGTTATTGAAGTAATTCGAGTAAATAAAAATCAAATAGAAACTGTTCGTGGAAAAGAAGTAATTAATTTAAGAGATTCAATTTTACCAATTATTGGATTAGAAGAACTTTTAGAGAACACAGAAAATGGTCATAAAAAAGAAACTGAATGGCAATATATTGTTGAAGTTGGAGTTGCTGAAAAGAGATTTGGAATAAAAGTCGATGACTTAGTTGGCCAGCAGGAAGTTGTTATTAAGTCACTTGGAAATTATCTTGGGAAAATTGATGGCATTGCAGGTTCTACAATTATGGGAGATGGCACAGTTGTTATAATACTCGATATTAACGAATTATTTAACAAACTGGAAAAAAGAATTAATGCATAATATTTCAGTTCTGGTAGTAGATGATTCTGCTTTCATGCGTAAATCTCTTTCTCTTATGCTTGAAAGCGATGATAAAATAAAAGTAATTGGAACTGCTCGAAATGGTCAGGAAGGAGTTGAACTTGCAAAAAAATTAAAACCTGACATTATAACTCTTGATATTGAAATGCCTGTGATGGATGGGCTTACTGCATTAAAAAAAATTATGGCAGAAGCACCAACCGCAGTTTTAATGGTAAGCTCTCTTACAACAGAAGGTGCCGAAGCTACTTTAACAGCATTAGAATTAGGTGCGGTTGATTTTATTCCTAAAGAACTTTCTTATGTTAATGTTAACATTACTAAGATTAAAGACAACTTAATTACAAAAGTAAAAGAAATTTATCGTCAAAAATTTCTTAAAGAAAGATTAGAACGACTTGCTAAATCTTCAGAATTATTTAAGAAAAAAACTGTTCAGGTTTCTCATAAAGAAATTAATAGAAATGATTTTCGTGCTGTTTCAATTGGAATATCAACCGGAGGACCTTTATCCTTACAAAAAATTTTACCAATGTTATCGTCAAATATTAGAGTACCAATTTTTATTGTTCAGCACATGCCTCCAAAGTTTACAAAGTCGCTTGCAGATAGATTAAATTCAATTTGCAGTTTATCTGTTAAAGAAGCAGAAAACGGCGAAGCAGTTCAAAATGGAGTAATTTATATTGCCCCTGGCGGTTTCCACATGAAATTGAAAAAAATTAATCTTACAAATGCTGCAATAGAAATAACAGAAGAACCAGCTGATGCAATTCATAAACCTTCAGTTGATGTAATGATGAGTTCAGTTGTTGACTTTTATGGAAAGCATACGCTTGGAGTAATAATGACAGGAATGGGAAAAGATGGTCTTGAAGCTGTTAGGTATCTGAAAAGTGTTGGTGGTTATGCAATTGCTCAGGATGAAGAATCGTGTGTAGTTTATGGAATGCCAAAGGCAGTTGTTGATGCAGGTTTAGCAGATTCAGTTTTACCATTAGAAAAAATCCCAGAACAAATAAATAAGGTGCTTTGCCATGCCTAATCGATTTGAAGAAGCTTTAATGAAAGATATTTTTACAAAAAACAAAGTTCATACAGGCAATTTAATTAAAGCCTCTGATGTTGAAATCAAAGGTTACACTAAAGTAACAGTTGAAGAGGATGATATTGAAGGCGTTAAAATTTATTTGAAGAAAGATGCAAATGATGTTGTAAAGGAAATAAAGTTTGTCTGTTCATGCGGTCAAACTAAAAGCATTATTCTTGATTATAATGATTAATAATTTACAACTGTTCACATTTAGCCAATCTTTTTAGTTATCTGTTAATCAAATCAATAAAAATCAATTTTTTATGATGGCACTTCTTTTGGATATAATATTAAAAAAATCCAAAAAAGTGTATGTCAACTATAAAACTTCTTGAAAACCTGCTTAACTATTGTGTTGTTAAGAATAAGGTTATTGCAAATAATATTGCTAATGTCCATACAGAAAATTATAAAAGAGAAGATGTTTCCTTCAAAAGCCTGTTGAAAGAAAATTCTGATGCTATTCTAAAAACTACCAACAGCAAACATTTGCCTTCAATAAATTCATCTCAAGATGAAAATCCTGATTTTGAAATTGTTTATGATGAAAGCAGCGAGAATATTTCTGGAATTAATAATGTAAATATTGAAAAAGAAATGTCTGAGCTTGCAGAAAATACACTTCGATTCAAATTTGCTTCGAAAAAAGTTGGAGAATATTACAAAACATTACAAACTGTTATTAGAGGAGGGGGTAAAATTTGAAAATCTTAGGAAGTTTATTTGGTTTTGGAATTAGTGCTCGAGGAATGAGTATCCAAAGAAAAAAAATGGAACTCATTGCCCAGAACATTGCAAATGCCGATACAATTAGAACAGAGAACGGCGAACCTTATCAAAGAAAATATTTGAAAGTGCAGGAAGATAAAACAAGCTTTGCTTCAAAACTTGCAATTGAAGGACAAATTCTTAAACTGAACACAACAAAAGAAAATCATTTTACTGGTGTAAAAACTAAAGATATTTCACTTCCACCAGTTCAGGATAATGTTGAAATAAATGAATTGACAGATGAAAAACCCGGTGATGTTGTTTATATGCCTGACCATCCAGATGCAGATAAAAATGGTTATGTGCAGATGTCGAATGTGAATATAATAAATGAAATGGTTGATATGATTGCAGCTACTCGTGCTTACGAGGCAAATCTTACTGCACTTAATTCATCAAAACAAATGGTAAAAGATTCACTGGAGATATAAAATGAAAATCACAACAAATTCAATTGGAAATTATTCAGTAATTAATCATGGTTCATTAAATAACACAGATAAAATTAAAAAGCCTGAAGTAACTCAAGAAGAAAAAAAATTTTTTGCAAATCTTTATCCAGAAAAGCAAAAAGAAATTTTGAGTTATGAATTCTACAATGCAAAAGGGAAAGTAACCGGAGTTACAATAGGCTCTATAATAGACAGGAGAGGATAAAATGAAAATTGATGGATTAAATAATTTTGTTGTTAATTCTCTCAACTCAGAAGTTAAAAAGCCAAAAGAAGAAAATAACATCACAAATACTTTTGCTGAACTGATTAATAATGTTAATCAAGCACAAAAAGAATCACAAAAAGCTATTGAAGATTTTGTTTCTGGCAATGGTGTTGAACTTCATGAAGTTATGATTGCTGGAGAAAAAGCTAAAACAAGTCTGGAATTATTAATGGAAATTCGTAACAAAGCAATTGATATGTATAAAGAATTAACAAGGATACCAGTCTGATATGAATTCAAATCCATTACAAGCTTTGATGGGAATCATCAATAAGCTTAATCCCAAGCAAAAATTTATGTTAATCGGTGGAATACTGCTTACGGCAGTATTGCTTGTTGTTCTTCTGTTTTTCTTGAATGAACCAACTTACACTACACTTTACAGCGGACTTTCTGCTGAAGATGCTTCCAAAGTTGTAGAATATCTTTCAAGCCAAAAAATTTTGTATAAAATTGATGACGGTGGACAAACTATTAAAGTCCCGAGAGAAAAAGTTTATGAAACAAGATTGGCTCTTGCTGGACGCGGTATTCCAAGCTCTGGTGTAATAGGTTATGAAATTTTTGATAAGACAACCATGGGGATGTCTGAATTCATGCAAAAACTTAATTACAAAAGAGCACTTGAAGGAGAACTTGCAAGAACAATTTCACAATTGGATGGAGTTCAAGGTGCAAGAGTTCACATTGTAATTCCTCAAAAAACAATTTTTAAGGAAGAAGAAAAACTCCCTTCAGCTTCTGTTGTTTTGAAATTGAGAAATGGAGCATTAATCAGCAAAGAAAACATTTCATCAATTGTAAATTTGATTTGTGGAAGTGTAGAAGGTTTACAGCCAAGCAAAGTTTCAATAATTGATACCAAAGGAAGAATTTTATCAAATGATACAGAAGAAGGACCCCTTGCTTTTGCATCAACCAAACAATATGAAATTAAACAGTCAGTCGAAAATTATCTTGCAAAAAAAGCTCAAGCAATTCTTGATAATGTTCTTGGATATGGAAATTCAGTAGTTCAGGTAAATGCAGATTTAAATTTCGATCAGGTAGAAAAAACAATGGAACAATTTGACCCAGAATCACAGGTTGCAGTAAGTGAACAAACGATTAAATCCAATAATCAAGGAGTTAGTTCAAAAGATTCAACTGCACAGAACAACGAAAATACTTTGACCAATTATGAAATTAGCAAAACAATTCAAAAAGTTATTGAAGGAAGCGGCAATATTCAAAGATTGAGTGTGGCTGCAGTAATTAATGATATTCCAAAAGAAGTAAAAAATGGAGACAAAACAGAAATTGTGTACGAACCTCGTCCACCAGAACAACTTAAAAAGCTTGAAGAGCTTGTAAAGAATGCCGTTGGAATTGACCCAAACAGAAACGACCAATTTTCTCTTGTAAGCATTCCGTTCGAAGTGAAGTCAAATGAAGATTTATCAGTTGAAGATAAAAATTCAGTGATTCCAAACGCAGATGAATTGACAAATGTAATCTTTATGCTTGTAGCAATCATTGCTTCAATATTTGTTTTGAAGAGTTTGATGAAAAAATTAAAAACAGAAAAAATTGTTATTGGAACAATAAATACTGGAGATTATAGCACAGTTTCATCTGCATCTGCTTTGCCGCAAAAAGCAGAAACAAATTTAATGAATCAATTAGCTGCATCTAAAAAACGTCCTCTAATTCCTGTTGGTGATTTGGAAGATGAAATTTCTGATGAAGCTTTGTTGAAAAGAAATCAACAGGAAAAAATTATAAACTATGTTACAAAGAATCCTGCAGAAGCAGCAAAACTAATTAATGCATGGATGCATGAGTATGAAATCTAATACAAATACAAATGTGCAAGTGCAACAGAAACAGGATCAGCTTTCTGAAATAACCGGGATGCAAAAAGCTGCAATGCTGATGGTTGCTTTGAATGTCGAAGCTGCCTCAGCAGTGCTCAAACATCTCGACCCGAGTGATATTGAAACTCTTTCTGCTGAAATCACGAAAGTTAAAAATATTCCATCAAAAGTTGCTGATAGTGTAATTGAAGAATTTTATAACATGGTTACTGCTCGTGAGTATGTTCTTGAAGGTGGAATTGATTATGCAGAAGCAGTTCTTGAAAAAACATTTGGTAAACCAAAAGCTCAGGAAATTATTGAAAAAGTTAAGAGACTTACGACACTCAAAGGTTTTGATGTTCTTAAAAGAGCAGAACCTGCACAGCTTATTAATTTCTTGAATAAAGAACATCCTCAAACAATGGCATTAATTCTTTCTCAATTAAGTCCAGACCAGACTGCAGCTGCATTGAAAGAACTTCCTGAAGATTTAAGAATTGATGTTGCTTATAGAATTGCTACTTTAGGAAAAATTGCACCTCAAACACTAAAGCAAATTGAACATGTAGTTGATGAGATTGCTGGTTTATCGATGAGCCAATCTGTCGGAAAACTTGGCGGTCCAAAAACTTTAGCAGGAATTTTGAACAGATTGAATGTTTCTCTTACAAAAGAAATTCTTACACGGCTTGAGGAAAAAGACCCTGAAACTGCTTACGAAGTAAAAAGATTGATGTTCATCTTTGATGAAATTATAAATATTGCCGATAGAGATATTCAAAAAATTTTGCGCGAAGTTGATAGAAAAGATTTAGCTCTTGCTCTTAAAATTGCTGATGACAGACTTAAAGAAAAAATATTTAAGAATATGTCTGAACGTGCAGCGGATTTGTTAAAAGAAGAATTGCAATACATGGGAATGGTGAAATTAAAAGAAGTTGAAGCAGCTCAGGCAAGAATTATTGATGTAATTAAAGCACTCGAAGAAGCAGGAGAAATTTCCCTGAACATAAGAGGAGGTCCAGAAGAAGTTTATGTCTAATGTTCTGAAAGTTACTGCCGGTAAATCTAAACCTGTTGTAAAAGTTCGCTCTGGTGAAGATTCAGTTCAAGAAGAAAGAGAAATTGAATCAATACAAAAAAGAATTGAAGAGGCATACAAAAAAGGTTTTAATGATGGTCAACAAAAATTAAGAAGAGATTTAGAAAAAGAATTTTCTGAAAAACTCTATAAGAAATACGAAGAAGTTTATAACATTCTTTCAGCTTATGACCAGAGAATGGAAGAGTTTGAAACTGCTTTTGAAAGTCTTGTGATTAATACAGCTTATGAAATTTCTAAAAAAATTCTTCAACGTGAAATTGAAATAGAAACTTTAATAAACGAAAATCTCAAAGCAGCAATTTCAAAAATTATTGGAGCTAATGAAGTAAAAATTAGATTAAATCCTGATGACCTTGAAAAGTTGAATGAATTCAGCAGAAATCTTTTGAATAATAGTTCATTCAATAAAATAAAATTTGAACCCGATAATAGAATTGAAAAAGGAGGATGTCTTGTTGAAACAGAAATTGGAAATGTTGATGCAAGAATTTCAAGTCAGCTTGAAGAATTAAGAAAAAAATTAGAAGAAAGTATTCCAAAAAAAGAAAAATGAATATAGTTAACAACATACTTGAAAGATATCAGAAAGTAATTTCAAAATCTGATACACTAAAAGTAAATGGAAAAGTTGTTGATGTAGTTGGATTAGTTATAGTATCAGTTGGACCAAATGTAGTTATGGGAGAAGTTTGCACAATTGTGGACCAGAATGGAAATGAAATCTGTAAATCCGAAGTTGTTGGATTTAAAAATGGAAAAGTGCTTTCAATCGCTTTAGGAGATGTTCATAACATTTCTCCTGCATGCGAAATTAAAGCAACAGGAAAAGGTTTTCTTGTTGGTGTGGGAAAAGAATTACTTGGAAGAGTAATCGATGGTCTTGGAAATCCAATTGACGGCAAAGGAGAAATTTTTTATTCATCATACAGAGAAGCTCATCGTGAACCGCCAAATCCACTTGAAAGAAAAAGAATTACAACTCCTATACAAACAGGCATTCGAGCAATTGATGGATTATTAACAATTGGTAAAGGTCAAAGAATTGGAATATTTGCAGGAAGTGGTGTTGGTAAAAGTGTAACACTTGGTATGATTGCAAGAAATACAAGTGCAGATGTAAATGTTATTACTCTTATTGGCGAAAGAGGAAGAGAAGTTAGAGAATTTATTGAAAAAGATTTAGGTGAAGAAGGATTAAAACGCTCGGTTGTTGTAGTTGCTACAAGCGATAAATCTCCTCTCATTAGAATGAAAGGTGCATATGTTGGAACTACTATTGCAGAATACTTTAGAGATTTAGGTCTCGATGTAATGCTTATGATGGATTCTGTAACTCGTTTTGCAATGGCTCAAAGAGAAATTGGATTGACTATTGGTGAACCTCCAACAACAAAAGGCTACACTCCTTCTGTTTTTGCTCTTTTGCCAAAATTGCTTGAACGAGCAGGAAATTCTGAACGAGGTTCAATTACTGGAATTTATACAGTTCTTGTTGATGGTGATGATATGGTCGAGCCAATTGCAGATGCAGTTCGTTCAATTCTTGATGGTCATATTGTTCTTTCAAGAAAACTGGCAAATAAAGGACATTATCCGGCAATTGATACACTTCAAAGTGTAAGCAGAGTAATGCCTGATATTATTGACCATGAACATTATAAAAAAATAATGGCATTCAATGAACTGCTTGCAACTTACAGAGAAGCAGAAGATTTAATCAACATTGGAGCTTATGTAAAAGGAAGCAATCCTCAAATTGACAGAGCAATCAGCAAGATTAATCAATTAAGAGCATTTCTTAAACAAGATATTTTTGAAAAAGCAAATTATCCCGATACAATTGATAAATTATATCACATAATGGATAACTGATGTCGAAGTTTGTTTATAAGTATGAATCAATTTTAAAAATTAAAGAGGTTCTCGAAAAAAAAATATTAAAAGAAATTTCTGAAATAGAAAAAGAGATTGAAAGACTCGAAACTGAAAAGAAAAAATTAATAACCAAGAGAAAGGTTCTTGGTGATAAGATAAACAGCGGAAAAATAAAAGCAATTGATTATAAGAGTGCAAAATCGTTATGCAAAACTTTAGAAAAAGATATATCGAATTTGAGCAGAAGAATAGAAGATTGGAAAACAAAAAGGCAGCTTAAATTGGATGAACTGCTTGAACGCAAAAAAGAAAAAAAGATACTCGAAGCATTGAAAGAAAAGCAATATGAAGAATTTTTATTTGAATCAAACAGGGAAGAACTTAAACAACTTAATGAAATTGCTATAAATAATTTTAACAGGAAAGAATCGTGAAAGGAAAAATTATTTATGGGTTTGCATTTATTGCTGCATTTTTAATTGTAACATTACTAATGATTTACGCAGCATCAAATTACAGAAATGTTTTTGCATTTGATTTTACTCCTGTAAGTAATATTAAACCAGAAGCATCTGCTCTTCCTAAAGGGAATAATGCTAAAAATGTTGCAAAGTTGAAAAAAGAATTAACTGATTCACTTAGTTCAGCTAAGGAAAAATCAGCATACGATACTTTTTCGATGAATGTAAGAGACTCGGTATTGCTTGACAGTCTGCGCATTTTATTGGAAGAAGTAAAAAGATTAAAAGCAGAAAGAGAATCTAAAACAGTAGTCCCTGCAAGTTTTCAATCTGATAATGTGAGTCAATCAACAAAAAAAGATAGTGCTTATAAAACATGGCTCAAAAACACTGTAAAACTTTACGAAGCAATGGATTCTAAAAAAGCTGCTAAAATTATACAGAGTTATTCCGATAATATAGCAAGAGATATAATCTTTTCAATGAAGAAGAAAAAAGCAGCAGAAATAATTGCAGAACTTAAACCAGAAGTAGCAAACAGAATAGTTAGTGTGCAATGATGAACTTAAATCCATTATTTTTTGATAAATCTTTTTTAGTTGGGAATAAGAACTTTTTAAGTTCGTCGGATAATTCTAATAAAACTTATCTATTCTCCGATATAATTAAAATTTGCGAAGAAGAACTTGATTCCAGTCAGCAAAATATTAATCAGCAAGAAAAAGAAATTCTTCTTGATGTAAATGATTTGAAGAATTTAACAATAACAAAATCAAACAAGGAAACTGTTGAAGGCATTCAGCAGGCAATTGAATTATTGGAAAATATTGCTCTTATCTCGAACTCAAATTCAGTTAACATTAATTCAGCTCATATCACTTCAAAAATATTTATTCTCGATAAAGAAAATCTTGAACTGTTTTTTAATAAAATTAATGAATCACTAAAACAAAAAGATTTTTCGGATAAAGGTAATTTTCAGGATTCAAAAATTGTATATCTGAATGAAAGAGATAAAGATAATCAAATTAATTCCACCGGTTCGAGTGAATATGATTTTATTGGCTTTAATCCAGAAGCAATAATTTCATCAATTGACAATAGAGATATTTTTAATGTTACTCTTAAAACAAATGGGGAAAAATTAACATTAACAATTTCAAGCACAGAACCTGCAAATGAAAGTAAAAATAGTTTGAGTAAAAAACTTAAGGGGACTAAATCTCAGAATGATTTATTTGCTTCAAATAAAAATATAAATTATGAAGCAGCCCCAAATAATTTTTATGATATAGAAAAAACAAAAGAAAATAAATTTGAAAAAGAGAATTCAACATTTGAGAATCAATCAGCAGTTTATTCACAAGAAAAGTATTATAAATTAGAATTTATTCACACTTCATTTGAGAATAATAATTTTATTTATTCACCTGATAAAGATTTTAAAACAAACATTCCTGCTGAAAATAATTTATTTGCTGAAGAAAGCAGCAAAGCAAAAATTAATATTGTTGATTCAAATGGTGAAGTTGATAATTCTAAAATCGCTGGTGTTATAAATCCTATTAAAAAAAATGAAACAGAATTAAAATCTGTTAATATTGATAAAACTGTTGAAGGAAATAATTATGTTGAATCAGAAAAAAAAGATGCTGAAAATAGTTTAAGTGAGATTATACTGAATAAAAATTTTGTTAATGACAATTCTGTAGAAAAAAGTTTTAACAAAGAATTTGAAAAAACTTCTGAATATTCCCCACAAATAAAAAATAATTCATTAATTGAAAATGATATTCTTCCTTCATCAAGTTCTCAAATCGATTTTAGTTTGTTAACAGGAGGAAAATTTACAAAGGCAAAGGTAATTAAAGATTCATCGAAAAAAGAAATAACAAACTTTAACCCAGAAGTTATTGATAAAAAATCTGAAGTATTTGATAAAAAAGAAATTAATGAAGTTAAGAGTGATTGCATTCAGAATGAATTAGAAAGCAAAATAAAAGAATTAAATATTGAGAGCATAAAAGTTGAAACAAAAAAAGCCAATTTGAAAGCATCATTTGAAACCCCAGTCAATTTCAACGAAAAACATAACTCAAAAGAAGTTAATAGTTATCAAAAAATAATTCCTGATAACACAGAACAAATTAAAGAGCCTCTGCCTGATAAACTTATTGAAAGTTTTGCGAAATCAAGCTTGAAGTCCTTCCTACACGAAAATAACAAGAATCAAACAAACGAAACTGCTGAAAAATTAAAATCAGTTAATCTGAATAATGCAGATGAAAGTAAAAAGGTTGATGCAAATACAAATTCAAATCAAATTAATACTGTTCATAAAACGAATTCAAATGAAACTGTTGATTTTCAATCATTCAAACAAAATGAAGTTAAAATAACTCCATCTATTAGTTCAAACGATGCTAATTTTTCTAAGGATAGCAAGGATGAAAAAAGTGTCAAGAAAAATTTGAATCAGGCAGATTCAACAGCAAATGATTTTGATAAGAATGTAAATAAGTTTGAGCAAGTTATCTCAAAAGAACCACAGAAAAATATACAGATAAATACTCACGAAAATTCCAATCAAAAAAATGAATTGCCCGATAATCAAATCAATACATTGAAAAGTAAAATTCAGAATGAGTTTGGGAATTTGAAAGAATCATTGAAAGTTATTAATGCAAATCAAATTGCCGATGAACTTTCAAAATATATTAACAGTGGAAATAAACAGAGTATAACATTTCAATTAAGTCCAGAAAATCTTGGCAAACTAACACTTTCAGTAGACTATATTGAAAATCAACTTCGTGCAAATATTGAAGTTGAGAATGAACAGGTTAAGCAGTTAATTCAAAATAATATTGAGCAGCTAAAGAACTCACTGCAGTCATCAGGAATTCAACTTAATGATGTAAATGTAAGTTTGGGCAATTATGAGCAGAAGTCTTTAAGGAATTCTAATATTAGAAAAAAATCTTATTCAAAATCTTATGGTAAAGAAATTAAAGTAGAAAATTCGAAAACGCCATCAACAAAAAAATTGATGGGCTACAATACATATGATTATTTAATATGAGAGGCAGAAAATGGTTAGCGAGGTAAAAAATAATTCGAACACTTCGACAGTATCTTCAAACAAAAGTGTTTTGGGGAAAGATGATTTTTTGAAGCTGATGATTGCACAATTAAAAAATCAGGACCCATTAAATCCGATGGATGGAACTGAATATGCTTCACAATTAGCTCAATTCAGTTCACTCGAGCAGCTTACAAATTTGAACTCATATCTCAAACAAAGCATAGATGCAAATTATATGCTTACTCAATCAATTAATAATACAATGCTTGCAAATTTGATTGGCAAAGAAGTAAAAGTAAATTCAAAAGATTTGCAGGTTAATGGACAGGAAAGTTTAAGCATTGGATATGAGCTGCCTGAAGGTGTAAAATCTGTTAAAGTGAATATTTACAATCAATATGGAACATTAATAAAATCATTAGAAGCTTCTAACAAAAAAGGAAGCAATAAACTTTTGTGGGATTTAACCGATAATAATGGTGAAAAAGTAATTAATGGGGATTATAAGTTCGAACTGATAGCAAGTGATTATAATAATAATGCAGTAAATGTTACATCATATATTCTTGGGTTAATTGATGGAATAAAGTATTCAGAAAATGGAACACTTCTAATAATTAATGGAGCACAATATTCAGCTGGAGATATACTTGAAATTATCAACAAACAGGGAGGTGATAATTAATGCCTGAAATTAATGGAATATCTGTTCCATTTATTCCGATTACAGGCAGCAGCGATTCGGTAAAGAATCACCGCGACCCGGTTAAAGCATCTTTTGATTCGATATTTAAGGAAGAACTTGAGAAGATAAAATTTTCAAATCATGCGATGAAAAGATTGGAATCCAGAAAAATTCAATTAAGTGAAGAAGAGATTGCAAAGATTCAAGATGCTGTTGAAAAAGCAGAAGCAAAAGGTTCGCGTGATTCTTTAATCTTGATGAACAACACTGCATTTATAGTAAATATTCCGAATCGTACTGTTGTTACTGCAATCGAGGTCGAAAACTCGAACGAAAATGTTTTTACAAATATTGACAGTGTAGTTTTTGCATTTTAATTAACTAAAGTAATAAACAATGGAGCGGGACCTTCCGAGGACGCTCCAGATTCGGTGGACTGACTGAAGCCGAATCAAAAATCTAAAGGAGGTTAACTATGGCACTTCTAAATTCACTCTTTGCCGGAGTGTCCGGTCTTCGTAACCATCAATCAATGATGGATGTTATTGGCAACAATATTTCTAATGTTAACACAATTGGTTACAAAGGTTCTCGTGTTACATTCAGCGATACTTTTAATCAATTTGTTAAAGCTGGTACCAATCCAACAACAACTACAGGTGGAACAAATTCATTCCAGATTGGATTAGGAACCAAGATTAATTCAATTGACCGCAACTGGAACCAAGGAACTTTTGAAAGAACTGGAATAACTACAGATTTAGCATTGCAGGGTCCAGGATTATTTATCTTAAAGAGCAATGGACAACAATTATATTCCCGTGCTGGTGCATTTATTTTTGATGCAGATGGCAAACTTGTAAATCCTCAAAATGGCGCAGTAGTTCAAGGTAAAATTGCAAATGGATTGGGCGAAATTCCTCCAGGAACAACTTTGCAGGATATAGTAATTGATAAAAACATGAGACTGCCAGCAGTTAAAACTACAAATGTTTCATGGGGTGGAAATCTTCAAAGCAGCTCTCCAACAATTAGAACTGATGTAGTTGATTTGGTTGGTAATTTGAGTAATACTGCACCAATTAATTCAAGATATCCTGATGACGGTTATACTTACAATTTGAAAATGTTTGGTAACTTAAGCAGTTCAGATACAACAACTCCATATCCCAACCCAAGCTCAAGTGATACTGATATAGTAGATGGTTATAAACAAATGCTTGTATATGATAATAAAAATCAACCTTATTACTTATATTATAAATTTGAGTACAATACTACATCAAGCAAATGGGAATTGAAATATCAATTACATAATACACAACAATCTAATGTTTCGCCAACAAATGATAAAACAGAATCCATAGAATTTGATGGAACAGATGTTATTGATATGGGATTATATGATTCAGGTACAGATGGTCCTGATTTCCCAGATTTAAAATTCAAAATTGATTTAACTGAAATTACTAACTTAGCAGGAAGTTCAAGCATTGATAGAACTATTCAGCCAGTTACAGGTAATAAAATTTACAGTAAAGATGGGAAGGAATACGCATTAGTTAATTATTATGAATTTGATGGTTCTGATTGGTATTACTATTATAAAGTTTTTGACAGCAATGGATTATTAGTAAATAATGAAAATACTGCAAGTAATGACAGCGACAGCAATGATGGAAAAATAAAATTGGCTTTTGATAGTATAACAGGTCTATTAACAGGAATTGAAGGAACAGCAGCAATAAATGTTAATTTCTCGAATTCTGCAAATAAACTTGATTTCAAAATTAATATGAATTCATTAACCAATCTTAATGCTTCTACAAATCCAATCAGTCGGGTAGATAAAGGGGAGGTCCCAGAGCCGGTTTTAGGTGCAGTTACAATATTTGATTCTCTTGGTAACTCTCATACTTTATCAATTAAATTTGAGCATGTTGATAACAACAGATGGAGCTGGTCTGTATCCGTTCCAACTACAAGTGGTACATTAAGTCCAAATGCATTTGGAGAAATTTATTTTGATGCAAATGGACAAATACAAAGTATATGGCAGGCTGGAAATCAGGTAACAACTACACCTCCAACTCCTCAAATTACATTTACCCCTGCTACTGGTGCAGAAGTTCAAATTATTGACCTTGATTTTGGCAAAGGCACTGCTGGTGTAACTCAAACTAACTTGAGTTCACAGATTGCAGCTTTATCTCAGAATGGTTCTGCTTCTGCAGCATTATCCAATCTCAACATTGACCAGTATGGCAATATAATTGGAATTTTCTCAAATGGAAATTCACTTAAATTAGCTCAAATAATGGTTGCTACTTTCAAAAACTTGAATGCACTAGTTAGTGTAGGAGATAATATGTATAATGTGGCTGCTAACAGCGGTGACCCAAGAATTGACACTCCAGGTGAAAATTCTGTTACTACAATTCAATCAGGTGCACTTGAGCAGTCAAATGTTGATTTATCAGAAGAATTTACAAAGATGATTATTTCTCAGCGCGGCTTCCAAGCTAATGCAAGAGTAATTACAACTGCAGATGCAATGCTTCAAGAAATTACTAATTTGATTAGATAATTTTAGCTCAAGGGAGATGAGATTATCATCTCCCTCTATAAATAATAAATGGCAAGATGGAATGATGGAATGATGGAATGATGGGATGTAGTGTTGAACCTTAAAATCTTGAAAACTTGTTTATTGTTTATGTTTCCGGCATAATCTTGTAATTATTCTTTTATCCAACTGAATAATATTAGCCATTCAAATTCTTCCTGCCTCAATTAATTATCTTTTTTTTAATTGTTCATGGTGGCATTATAATTGAAAAATTATTGTCGCTATGGAACAAACAAATGAAAAAAATATCGTAGAACAGGCAGAAGAGAGAATCAAAGAATCCGGTTCAAAAGGATTCAATTCAAAAGTATTATTAATCGGGCTCCCTCTTTTTATAGTGCAATTGATTGCTGTTTATTTTATTACAGCAAACATATTATTACCTAAAATCCAATCACATACCTCTTCTGTCGCAGTTGACTCCGTAGAGAATGGTGAAGCCAATGGGAAGGATTCAATTAGTCATGTAGAATTTGGGAAGTATATTTATGTTGTAGAAGATTTAATTATCAATCCAGCCGGCACAGATGGAAAAAGACTTTTGCTTTCTTCCATTGGCTTCGACCTTCTCACAGAACAAAATCAAAAAGAACTGAAAGAAAAAGAAGTACTTGTTAAAGATGCTATAATTTCAGTTCTCAGCAGCAAGGATTTAGCACATTTAAGCGATGCAGTTTATCGCGATACATTGAGAATGGAAATATCTCAAAGAATTACTCAGCTTATGCCTGATGTAAAAATTAACAATGTTTATTTCAGTAAATATATTTTGCAATAGTTATGGCAGAAATATTATCGCAACAAGAAATAGACCAGCTGCTCAATAATCTTAAAAGTGGACAAGAGCAGAAGATTGAACCAAGTCCTGAAAAGGAAGCAGTTCTTTTTGATTTCAGGCTGCCAAATAGAATTTCAAAAAATCAGCTTCGCATAATCAGAAGCATTTGCGATAACTTTGCAGAAAGTTTTACTTCATTTCTTGTTACCAAACTTCAAACAACTGTAAGCATTAATGTTGCTACAGTTGACCAGATTTATTATTCAGAATATGTTTTATCTGTTTCCAATCCTGCATGCTTATTTACATTTGAAATTAAGAATACAGATATTAAAGGAATTCTTGAAATTAATAACGACCTTGCATTTTTATTTGTAGATAAGTTATTAGGCGGAAGCGGAACTGGTACAAAACAAGTAAAAGTAATTACACCTATTGAGCAAAAAGTTCTTCGTGTAATTGTAGACAGAGTAATGTATGATTTGAACAAAGCATGGCAGATAATTGATAATCTTGAATTTGTAGTTGAAAGATTTGAGCCCGATATTGACTTTGCTCAAATTACATCTCAAAGCGAATCAGTTCTTCTGATTACATTTGAAATTGTAATTGGCGAACAGTCATACTTAATGAATATATGCTTTGCTACATTTGCTTTCGACAGCATTTTAGCAAAGATGACTACTCAAAAATTATCATCAATTCGTGCAACAAAATATTTTGGTGTTACATCACGAGAAGTACTAACAAATCATCTTACAAGAACATCTGTTCCAATTAGAGTTGAATTTGGTACAACAAAAATTTCTGTCAAAGAATTAATGGAACTCGAAGTTGGAGATATTATAAAACTCAAAAATAGAATTGATGAAGATGTAAAAGTTAAGACAGGCGACAGAGTTTTATTTTTAGGAAGAGCTGGTATTTCAAATAATCACAAAGCAGTAAAAGTCACAGAAAAAATATTCGAAAAAAAATCTAAATGAGGTTGTTATGGACGAAAATAACACCACCAATAATGCAATGAATAATTTAGAAAACATTGAAGATAATTTTCAGGCTTCATTAGCTCAATTTGACGAGTTTGATGATTCAACAAGAACTATGGGAGGTGCTGAAGAAAAGCTTAGTTTGCTTAAAGACCTTCAGATGAATGTTTATATCGAACTTGGAAGAACTCAAATGCAAATTAAAGATATTCTTGAACTTGAAAGAGGTTATGTAATTGAACTTGAAAAATTAGCAAGTGAACCAGTTGATGTTTTTGTAAACAACAAAAAAATTGCAGAAGGCGAAGTTGTAGTAATTGATAAACATTTTGGAATAAGAATTACTGCACTTGTAGACCCGGCACAAAGAATTAAGGATATTTATTAATGTCATTCTTAGATATCATAAAAACATTACTGCCATTAGTGTTAATACTTGGGCTTCTGTTTTTTGCCCTTATAATGGTAAGAAAATATTCTTTTTCGATTAATGGTAAAAAATCCAAATTGCTCAAAATAGAAGTTCTTAATAATCATTTAATAATGCCTAAAAAATATTTATCTGTAGTAAAAGTTCAAGATAAAATTTTTTTGCTTGGAATAAGCGAAAACAATATAACCTTGCTTAAAGAATATGATTATTCACCGCAGTTAGATGATGATTTAACTCAAGGTGAAATTAAAAAAACATTTTTGGATTTATTGAAGCAGAACTTAGGAATAAGATGAAAAAGAGATTTTTATTATTAGCTTTCTTTGTTATAACATTTGCAGCAGGAAATCTATTTGCACAAGCACAAACAATTCCATTCCCAAAAATTAATCTCGATATCGGAACTGCAACAAAGGGAGAAGATGTTTCTGTTACTCTTCAAATTCTTCTTTTGATGACTGTGCTTTCTCTTGCACCATCAATTATTATTATGACAACATCTTACCTTCGAATAATTATTGTATTTCACTTTTTAAAAAGTGCAATGGGAACACAGCAAATGCCACCTTCTCAATTACTAGCAGGAATTGCATTGTTCATCACATTTTTTATAATGGCACCAACTTGGTCAAAAGTAAATGAACAGGCACTTCAGCCTTTAATGGATAATAAAATTACAGTTAAAGAAGCTTATGACAAAGGAATTGAACCAATTAGAGAATTTATGTTTAGAAATACTCGCGATGAAGATATGGAATTGTTTGTAAGTTTATCTCAAATGCCAAGACCCAAAAATAGAAGCGAACTTCCAACTTATATTTTAATACCATCTTTTGTATTAAGCGAATTGAGAGCTGGATTTATTATTGGCTTCTTCTTGTTTGTTCCATTTTTGATGATTGATATGATTGTCTCGAGCATTTTAATGTCAATGGGAATGATGATGATGCCTCCGATGATGATTTCTCTTCCATTCAAAATTTTGCTTTTTATTCTTGTTGATGGCTGGAATTTAATTATTGGTTCACTGGTAAGGAGTTTTTCATAATGACCGAAGAAGTAATTATTGAAGTATTAAAAGATGCTTTTTATACAGCTTTTATAATTCTGCTTCCAATTCTTGGAGTTTCTTTAATTGTTGGAATTTTTATCTCAATATTTCAAGCAGCAACTTCAATTCAGGAAATGACATTGACTTTTGTGCCAAAATTAATTGCAACTGTTGTTGTTATAATTTTTCTTTTGCCGTGGATTGTTGATAAACTTACTCTACTTACGAATAAAATGTTCACAATGTTTCTTACAGTGATTAAATGACAAACATTTTAATAGCAGATTTTATAATTCTTCTTTTTGTGTTTATGAGAATTGCAGGCATGATTTTTACTGCACCAATTTTTGCACATAATTCAATTCCTTTACTTGCTAAGATTTTCTTAGCATTGATTATTGCATATATAACTTTTTTAACAATTGACAAAAGCAAAATTATTGTTGACATAAATTTAATTTCACTTGTTGTGTATTCTGCAAAAGAATTGATTACAGGATTAATCATAGGTTATGTGATGAATTTTATTTTCTGGGGAGTTTCTTATGCTGGAACTTATATTGGTTTTGATATGGGACTTATGCTTGCAGAAGTATTAAATCCTATGGAAGAAATCCCGAATAATATCATAGGTGAAATTTTGTATTATACTTCAATATTAATTTTCATTTTGATTAATGGTCATCATTATGTAATCAGCGGAGTTGTGGCATCATTTCAAGTTATTCCAATTGGGAAGTATGTAATAAATTCTTCAGTATATCAGCTTCTTATTAAATATTCATTTGTTGTTTTTACAATCGCAATTAAAATTGCATCTCCAATTATTGTTTCGTTTTTCCTTATTCATATTGCAGAAAGTATAATTGCAAGAGTAATTCCTCAGATACAAATTATTTTTGTTTCGCAGCCACTGAAAAGCGGTATTGGAATTCTTCTGCTTCTTACTTTAGTTCCATTTTATGTTTATGCAATTAAAAATTTACTTGAAGGATATGAATCCAGTTTGCTTCAATTAATTAGAGCAATGGGGTCGTAGAATGGCAGAATTCGAAGGACAGGAAAAGACTGAACAACCAACGGGTAAAAAACTTGCAGATGCAAGAGAAAGAGGTCAGGTTGCAAAAAGTATTGAAATTAATTCTCTTGCTGTTTTTGGTTCCGGCTTAATATTGATTTACCTAACAAAAAATTTTATTGGAGAACAATTTTATAACTTCACAAAAGATGCTCTTAATTCTTTAAACCATGTAGAATTAACAAAAGCAGTTCTTCAAACTTATGCAGTTAAGTGGGCTCTTTTCTTTTTCACTTTAACTCTTCCAATAATATTTGGAGTAATGGTAATTGCACTTATTAGTAATATAGCTCAAATTGGTTTTAAGATAACGCCAAAAGCTCTTGCAATTAGTTTTGGAAAGTTTAATCCAATAAATGGAATTAAAAGAATATTCTTTTCAATTCATTCGCTTGTAGAATTATCAAAAGCATTAATCAAATTATTTGTTGTTGGTCTTTTTACATATTTCATTATTTCAAAGTTAATTTCTGATACAGTAAAACTTGTTGATTTAAGCATTGAAGATACAGTACAATTCATGCTCGATTCATTTTTTGCATTGACATGGAAGATAGTTTTATTCTTTTCAATAATTGCAGCAGTGGATTTTATTTATCAGAAATATAAATTCAAAAAAGAAATGATGATGACTAAGGAAGAAGTTAAGGAAGAATTAAAGCAGACAGAAGGCGACCCGCTGATAAAATCGAGAATAAGAAAACAAATGATACTCATTGTTCGCCGAAGAATGATGAAAGATATTCCAACTGCTGATGTAGTAATCACAAACCCTACGCACGTAGCTGTTGCCTTAAAATATGAAATGGAAAAAGATAATGCACCAAAAGTAGTTGCAAAAGGACTTGATGAACTTGCTCAAAGAATTAAGAAGATTGCTGTAGAAAATAATGTTCCACTTTATGAAGATGTTGAACTTGCAAGAGCACTTTATAAATCATGTGAAGTTGGTGATGAAATTCCGGCAAAACTTTTCAAAGCTGTAGCTCAAATTCTTGCATACATTTATCAAATGAAAAAGTTAAAGAAACAAAGAAGCATAATTTAGCATGAAGCAGTTTGGTAAAAATACAGACATAGTTTTAGCATTTGGTTTGATTTTGATGCTTGGTCTTATGCTTATTCCATTGCCGCCGTCAATGTTGGATTTTCTTTTAGCAGTAAATATCTCAACTGCAGTTCTCGTATTGATTGTAGCTTTGTATATTCAATCCCCACTCGATATATCTGTTTTTCCTGGATTATTATTAATTCTTACACTTTATCGTCTCGGTTTAAATATCAGTTCAACAAGATTAATTTTAATTGACGGCTATGCAGGAAAAATTATTGAATCATTCGGTTCATTTGTTGTAGGTGGAAATTATGTTGTTGGATTTATCGTATTCATTATACTTGTTGTAATTCAGTTTGTTGTTATAGTAAAAGGTTCAGGTAGAATTTCAGAAGTAGCTGCTCGTTTTACACTTGATGCAATGCCAGGAAAACAAATGGCTATTGATGCAGATTTGAATACTGGTTTAATCACAGAAGCCGAAGCAAGAAGAAGAAGAGATTTAATTGCTCGCGAAGCCGAATTTTATGGAGCAATGGATGGTGCAAGTAAGTTTGTGAAAGGTGATGCAATTGCAGGATTAGTAATTAATGGAATAAATATAATTGGTGGATTTATTATTGGTGTTGCTCAGCGTGGTTTAAGTTTTCAAGATGCAATTCAAACATACACAATCTTAACAATTGGTGATGGTTTAGTATCTCAAGTTCCTGCATTATTGATTTCTACTGCTGCTGGACTTGTTGTTACACGAAGTGCATCTGGAACTGCTCTCGACCTTCAGATGAAAACTCAATTGCTTGCTAATCCGCGCGTCCTTGGAACTGTGTCTGGTGCAGTTTTTCTTTTTGCCTTGATTCCTGGAATGCCAACAATTCCATTTCTTATTTTAAGTGCAGTGCTTGCAACTTCTTCTTACATCAATAGAAAAAATAAAATATTAGATACTTCCACAGCTTCAGCTGAACAGGAAGTTCAAACTGCAGAACAGCCAGTTGAAGAAAAAGTTGAACAATATCTTCAGGTTGACCCTATCGAAATTGAAATTGGCTATGGATTAATAAGCATTGTTGATGAAAAACAGGGAGGTAATCTTTTTCAGAAAATTGCATCAACTCGAAAAATTATTGCACTTGAATATGGAGTTTTGATTCCTCCAGTTAGAGTTAGAGATAATCTCCAGCTATCTCCAAATGAATATGTTATAAAAATTAAAGGCAATGTTGCTGCAAATTATGAAATGTATCCGGAAAGATATCTTGCTATGAATCCAGGAACAATTGATGAAGAAATTTCTGGAATTCCAACTACTGATCCAGCATTTGGATTAAAGAGCTACTGGATTACATACGAAGAAAAAGAAAAAGCAGAAATGCTTGGTTACACAGTTGTTGATGCTATCTCTGTTCTTGCAACTCATCTTCAAGAAACTCTAAAGAAAAATTTTGATAAGATTTTATCAAGACAAGATGTAAAACAGCTGCTCGAAAATATCAAAAAAGATTATCCCGCAGTTGTTGAAGATATTAATCCAGAAGTATTAAATCTTGGAATGATTCAAAAAGTATTGCAGAATTTATTGAGAGAAGGAATACCAATTAAAGACCTTGTAAGAATTCTTGAAGCCTTGATTGATTATTCAAAAACAACAAAGAATATTGATGTGCTTACAGAATATGTTCGTCATACAATTGGAGATACGATTGCAAATCTTTATAAAGATTCAAATGGAATTATTCATGCTGCAGCACTTGGAGAAAATCTTGAATCAATGATTACTAAATCTCTCCAATCTCAAAAGGATAGCATTATTACTCTCGGTTTATCTCCAAATGTTTTAAGAGAATTAAATACAAAACTTCAAGATGAATTAGAAAACTTCAATAAACTTGGATATCCTCCAGTAATAATTACTTCTGCAGCAATCAGACCTTATTTTTATCGGCTAATTAATTCAAGTTTTCCTGATTATGCTTTGTTATCATACAGTGAATTACCATCAAATGTAGAAATAGAATTTATTGGAAAGATAGAGGTGGAAAATGCAGATTAAAAAATTTATAGCTCCAACATTGAAAGAAGCAACCGAGCAGATGAAAAATGAACTCGGCGGCGAAGCTATAATTCTTGGCACAAGAGTAATTGAAGGAGATAGAAGATTTAATAACAAAAAGATGTATGAAATTACTGCTGGAATTGACAAAGATATTCCAGTATCAGTAAAATCAAAAAGTGAGGATGTAGCTACTCAACACAAAGCAACAATTGAATCCGAAATAGAAAAACTCTCAAAAAAAATCTTTTCTTCAGGTAAAGAATTTACTGCTGCTAAAACATCTTCAGAAAAAACTGTTTCTTCCAATAAAAAAATAGAAAAAGAACTTGATGAACTTTATGATTTGTTAATTGAAAGAGAAGTTCAAAAAAATATTGTCAGTACTTTAATAAATCAGCTTAAGAATTATGATGGACTTCTTGGCGAAACAAATCTTGAAAGCTATTTAATTGCAGGAATGTCATCTTTAATTCATACAAAAGAATTTAAGGTAAGAAAAAGCAAAACAACAAAAGTTGCGCTTGTAGGTCCAACAGGTGTTGGAAAAACAACCTGTATTGCAAAGCTTGCTGTAATTTCAAAAATCATTCACAAGTTAAAAGTAGGTTTAATTTCAATTGATACATATCGACTTGGTGCAATTGACCAGCTGAGAATTTTTTCTGAAATAAGTGACATTGAAATGGCTGTTGCTTATGAACCTTCGGACATGCAAAAGCTGATAAGAAAATTTCGAGATAAGGATTTAATTTTTATAGATACAGTTGGAAGAAGTCAACGAAGCACAGATAATTTGAGTAAAATAAAAGAATATCTTGATGCAGCAAATGTTGACGAAACAATTCTTGTATTGAGTTCTACAAGTTCATATAGAACTTTGTATGATGTAGCACAAAAATTCAAAATACTCAATTACAGTTCAGCAATATTTTCAAAAATTGACGAAGCAGTTGCTTACGGAAACATATTAAATCTTTCAAATAACTTTAACTTGCCGATAGTATTTTTAACAAATGGTCAAGTAATTCCTGATGATATTATTTCAGTTAATTCTGAATATTTAGCAAACTTAATTTACAAAGGGAAGCTTTACTGATGAACGAGCAAATATCACGGCTTATTGAAATTAAAAGGCTTGAAAGAAATAGTAAAAAAAATTCGGATACAAAAATTATATCTGTTTGCTCTGGCAAAGGAGGTACAGGCAAATCATTTTTAGCATTGAATTTTGGTTACAAACTCTCACGACTCAACAAGAAAATTCTAATTGTAGATTTTGATTTTAATTTCTCTAATCTGCATTTGATGATAAATGAAATAGCGGAAAATCCAATATCAAATTTGTTTTTGCAAAAATCCTCTTTGGATGAATTAATTTTTCGATATTCAGAAAACTTACATTTCATTTTTGGAGATTCAGGTTCTTCAGAGTTCCCAAAACTTAACAACGATTTGCTTGAATATTTTTTCATTCATTTAGATTACATAGCAAATGAATATGATTATATAATTCTCGATAGTTCTGCAGGAGCAGATGATTTAATAATTTATCAACTAAGCCGATCTGATATTAATCTAATTGTAGCTTCGCCTGAACCAACTGCAGTGATGGATGCATATGTTTTAATAAAAATTATCAACGAAAATCTTCAACAACCAAAAAACTTTGTTGTAATTAATAAAGCTGATAATAAAGAAGAAGGGGAACAAGCTTTCAAAAATTTAAATACAGCTGTAAATCATTTTCTGAAAACAGAAATAATTTTGTTAGGTGTAGTTGATTACGACCGAATGGTTTATAAATCAATTGTAAATCAAGAATTATTTGCTGCCGTATATCCAAATTCTGTTGCTTCACTTGAAATTGATGAAGTTGTTCATCGATTTTTGAAAATCGCACATGTGGCTAATAGTAACCAGCCTTATTCATCCATCCTTCCATAAATCATCACAAAACTGCCTTTTTTTATAGCTTTTTCAGGTTTTATTGATGGTATAGTGTTTGAAATTATAATAACAAAACGGAGAAGTTATGAACAAAATAATTCTTCAGATTGGTCTTTTAGTATTCTTTTTTTCAATCATTTATTTTGTTCAAAAAGGAGCAGACTTAGTAAAAATAATATTTAACTCATTTGCAATATTCATAACTCTTACGGTTATGCTCAGTGTAATAACTCTCGGATTAATTAAAGCAATAAATAAAAATTCATACGAAAAAATTAATAGTTATACTCAAGATTTAACAGGAAGCAATAAGAATGAATAATCAAGAGCTCTGGGCAAAGTTCAAGGCAAAACCTACGCCTGAACTAAAAAAACAAATTATTCTTAATTATGTTAATCTTGTCCATTACGTAATCCATAAAAGCAATTTTAATCAAAACGAAATTTTCGACAGAAGAGATTTCTTTCAATTCGGCATTGAAGGATTAAGCGAAGCAATTGACAGATTTGACCCAGATTACGGGACAAAGTTCGAAACTTATGCAATTCAACGCATCCGCGGAAAAATTTATGATGAAATAAGAAAGTATACTCATAAATATGAAATGGCATGCGAGGACGGCACATCATCAATTGGTACTTCAATTTCATTAAACAATACATTTATAGAAGATGAAGGAATGCAGGTTTATGAAATGATTTCAGATGAAAGTGAAATTCCTGATGAGATTCTTGAAAAAAATGAAATCAAAGAAAAACTTGTTCAGTTAATTAAAGAATTAAATGAAAGAGACAGAACTTTGCTCAGCCTTTATTATTACGAAGAACTTAATTATCAAGAAATTGCAAAAGTTTTGAATATAACTGTATCTCGTGTATCCCAGCTTCATTCTAAGATTATTAAATCGTTGAAACAAAAATTGGCATTATATAATGTTTGAACAGACTACTTCAGAAATTAAAGAAAAGATTAGAAAGCAACTTTCTGGAATTGGAAATCTTCCTGCAATACCTCAAATAATAACTGAGGTAACTCAGCTTTTAGATAACGACAGAACAAGTGCTTCTGATTTGTGCAAAGTAATTTCAAAAGACCAGGCTCTTGCAGCAAAAATTTTAGCAGTTGCAAATTCTCCATTATATGGATTGCCAAGAAGAGTAGCCACAATTGAATTTGCAATTGTCATAATCGGTTTTGAACATATCAGAAATATTTTGCTTGCATTATCATTGCTCGATACACTCAGAGTAAGAAAATCTCTTGATTGGAATCATAATGAATATTGGGCTCATTCTTTAATGGTTGCTACAGCAGCTAAAAGAATTGCAGATGATTTGAAATATCCAAAGTCAGGTGAAGTTTTTACAGTTGGGCTGCTTCATGACCTTGGACTTGTAATACTAAATAAATATATGAATTATGATTTTAAGAAAATTGTAAAGATGGTTAAAAATGAGGGAATAACTTATAACCAAGCAGAAAGAGTTGTATTAGGATACGACCACGGCGATATTGCAGAATATATGCTTGAAAGATGGAACTTTCCTCCTCATATAACTGAAGCTATTGTTTATCATCATCGACCTTCTTTAGCAGAAAAAAATCCTGTGCTTGCATCGTTAATACATCTTGTTGATTATATGACTTACAAACTTGGCATCGGAAATTTTACATGGGACAGCGGTTACGAATTTGACGAAAACATAATTGATATTCTTGGCTTTGGAAATAATGAATATCTGGAAGAGTTTATTTCCAGTTATGAAGAATTATTTAAATGGCATTTTGAATCACTAAAATAATAAAGAGCTATGTATACAATATCATTTGACCAAGCACAAAAAAAGGAAAGAACTCAATTAGTTCTTAAAAGAGTTACTAGTCTTTCACCAGTTCCAAAAATTTTATCCGAAGTTCTTGAACTGCTGAAAGATTTAAATACTAGTCCGCATACACTTGCAAGGGCTATATCAAAAGACCAGAGCATAGTTGTAAAAATTCTTACAATAGCTAATTCCCCATTCTATGGATTGGCAAAAAGAGTTTCTTCAATTGAATATGCAATTATGATTCTGGGCTTTAATGAAATAAGAAACATTGTAACAGCCCTTTCACTTATGGAATCAATGAAAAATAAAAGTGATGAATACATGGACCAGAAGGGCTTCTGGCTTCATTCATACATTACTGCAACAACAGCTAAGAAAATTGCTGATGATATGGGAATTCGTGAAAGCAACGATGTATTTATTGGCGGATTACTGCACGACTTGGGTATCTCAGTAATTCATCGATATATGCACAGCGATTTTGTTGCAATTACGGAAAATGTAAAAAAGGGAATGAAGTATATTGAAGCAGAAAACTTTCAGCTTGGAATGGACCATCAAAGTGTTGGTTATACTTTATTAAAAAATTGGAATATACCTGACTCAATTTGTGAAATGGTTAAATATCATCATACACCAAATCTTTCTTCAAATACTAAAATATTAACATCAATTATTCATCTTGCAGATTATATGACCCAAAAACTTCAACTTGCAAAGTTCAGTTGGGATGATGATTTGGAGTTCGGTAAAGAAGCTTCTGAAATTCTTCAATTAAAAGAAGCTGAAGAATTAGAAAAATTTATTTCAATGTATCATGAACCAATTCTTCTTCAAATAGATTCATTGAGGTATTTAATTTGAGACTGATAAAAGAAAATACTCTAAAGTATGAACCATTTGCCAATACTCTTCAGTATTTCACAAAAGGCGGCAATACTGAAGAATATAAGAGAATTAGTTTTGAAACTCATCAGAGCAAAACTAATCTTTTTGAAAAATACAATTACTTGATTCAAAATTTATTCAGCTTCCAAAAGTCAGTTGCTGAATTAAAAACTCCTCAGGAAATTCATGACTTATTCAGTCAATATGTGAAAAGAATTGTTACATCGAAAGAAGTTGATTTGTTTTTATTTGATGATACAAAAAGAAATTTAGTTGCTGTTAATCCAAATGTTTCTTCACTTCAAAATAATCTTGTTAACAAGGCTTATAAAAATGGAATACTTGATTGGATATTTGAAACTCAAAAGCCAACTTTAATTCCTGATTTAAATTCATACACTGGCGAGGGAGTTAAATTATATCAAACTATTTTTCCTGTAAATTATGTAAAGAATAATCTTGGTGTGCTTTCATTATTAGGTCCGGCAAATAAAATATCAGAAGATTCAATAGAAAATCAAGCAATTTATATTCTTCTTGGAATTATAGTTCCTCAAATAATTTCATTTAATCAGAGACAAACAATTAATAAGCTTTATGATGAAGTTCAGCTTTATGAGTCTAAATTGAATAATGATTTTAAGCTGTATGCAGTTGGAGAATTTGCAGAAGGAATTATTCAAGACATGCTTAATTCTCTTCAAGTAATTCAAAGTGGAGTTGATTACATTGAAAGCACAAACACAGGAATTGAAAATGAAATATTTGAAAAAATTAGAGAAAGAATTACTCGCTTAAGCAGTTTATCTCAAAAGCTGCTCAAGTTTAATGATATAAATTCCGGGAAGTCAAAACAAAATCTTCCATGTGATATTAACAGTGTAATAAAAGAATTTTATGGAATAATTAATTCTACGCTTAAGAATCTTGGACTGGAATGCGCACTTGACCTTGAAGAACATCTGCCTCCAATTTTAACAAGCTCAAAAGAAATTAAACAGATTTTGACAAACATTTTTTCGATGATTAAAAAGAAATCTAAAAGCGGAAGTGGAATTGTAATTCAAACAAAATACATAAATGAAATTGTAATTCTATCTGTCTTTATTACTGATTACTGGGAAAATTTTGGCGAGCCATCGGATTATGTTTCCAATCTTACGGTTAAAATTATCAAAGAGTTGATGAAAAAGAGTGAAGGCAAAGCAGAATTTGATTCTCTTCCTTTGAAAGGAACAAGTATTCATCTTTTGTTTCCATTAAAGAGGAAATTGAAAGAATGAGAGAGATAATTTTTACATTAATAATTTTTTATGCAGCAGCAGTTTATTCACAAATTAATATTGACAGCGTAATTAGCAAATCTTCCGTTCAAAGTGTGTTTAAAGATACAACTTCAGAAGATACGATTGATGTAAGAAGTCTTGTTGAACAGCAGATTCTTGCAGCAAAATTAAAAATGGAGAAAGAATCAAAAAGTAACGATTCAAATAATTCTTATAAAGAATATATTTCTGAAGTGCCCAATTTTAAGCCAAAGAAAACTTTGCTGCAATTATTTTTGAATCTTTCATTTGAAGCTAAGTTTCTCATAATCTTTTCTGTTTTTCTTTTCACTTTGATTGCAGTAAGAAGAATAGTTCTAAGAATTCAAATAAAAGAAGGAATTGAATTAAGAAATAAAATAAAGATGCTCAGAGAAGAAAGAGTTCCTTCAAGAATTGAAGATAAAAAATCAAAATCAAGAAGAGAATTGATTCATAATCTTCCTGTAAAAAAATTATCTGAGAAAAACATTACAAAGAAAGCTAAAGAACTTAAGATTTCAAAAGGTGAGCTGATGCTTGCTGCAAGGTTAAAATATCTTGAGTATGAAAAATTATAAGGAGCTTAAAGATGATTAAAGGAATTTACACAGTTGCACGAAGCATGGACCAAAGAGCAAAAAATATTGATATTATTTCGAACAACCTTGCAAACATTAATACTACAGCTTACAAAAGAGAAATCCCGTTTTCTGAATACATAAACGAAGCTGGTGAATCTCAAGTAAGAAAATTAACAAGTCAGCAGCAAGGTGAATTAGTATTGACTTCAAACCCGCTTGATTTTGCAATCAACGGCAAAGGATTTTTTGTTGTAAAAAGTGATGATGGAACAATTGAATTGACAAGAAACGGCAGATTTCAAATTTCTGATGAGGGTTATCTTGTTGATGCACAAGGAAGAAAAGTATTAGGAAAAAATGGCGGAATTTTTCTTGAAGATACACTTCGTCAGAAAGGTTCTGAAATTCTTGTATCAACAGCTGGAGAAATAAAAATTGATGAACATTACATAGATACTTTGCTCGTTGTAAAAGTTGATGACCCCGAACAATTAACAAGAAGTGGTGAATCAAACTTTTTAATTACAGACGAAAATTATACTGAAGCAAGTCAAGATGAATATAAAATTTCTCAAGGATATTTAGAAGAATCGAATGCAAATCCAATACTCGAAATGGAAGCAATGATTCAGTTGAATAAAGCTTATGAAAGATCTCAAAAAGTTATTAATGCACTGGATCAATCTTTAGACCATGCAAATCAAATTGGAAAAGTTTAATTAGAGAGGTAATATATGCCAACAAGAGCATTAAGAACAGCTGCTTCTGGAATGTATGCACAGCAAATAAATATTGAGGTTATTTCTAACAACATTGCCAATATTAATACGACAGGCTTTAAGAAGAACAAAGCAGATTTTCAAGATTTAATGTATCAGGAAGTAAACATTAATCCGCTTTCAACTACTATACCTGGCGTTTATGAAAATACAAACAATAAAATTCAGGTTGGCAATGGAGTTAAGCCTGCATCAACTCAAAAAATATTTAAGCAAGGTGATTTAGTTGCTACAAATAATCAGCTTGATCTTGCCATTTATGGCGAAGGATTCTTTCAGGTAAGAAAAAGTGATGGAACATTTGCTTATACAAGAGATGGTTCATTCAAATTAAATGCGGATGGAAAAATTGTTACAGCAAGCGGTTATGAACTAGAACCAAGTATAACTCTAACAAATGATGTGGTAGATATCCAGATTGCAAAAGATGGAACTGTAACTGCACATCAAGTTGATGGCTCTACAGTAACACTGGGCACAATTGAATTAGCTCGATTTATGAATAACGGCGGTCTTATTGCTCTTGGTGATAATCTTTATGCAGAATCTCCTGCATCTGGTCAGCCAATACTTGGAACCCCAGGCAGCGAAGGATTTGGAGAAATTCATCAAGGTTATCTTGAATCTTCTAATGTTGATATTGTTGAAGAAATGATTGCTATGATTGCTGCTCAAAGAGCATACGAAATTAATTCCAAAACTGTTAAAACAGTAGAAGATATGATGACAATTGCAAACAACCTTAAGAGAAGTTAAAAATGATTTCGGCATTATTAATATTGTTGCAAATATTTTTTAATAGCGATAAAGCTTTTGAATCTCAATTAAAAAATTATCTTGACGAGAAATTTGCTTCTTACGAAAAGTATGAATATCAAGTTAAAGAAATGCCGAAAAATTATTTCAAACTTGAGCTTGATTATGAAAGAGAATTCAACCTGAATAAAAATTATGCATTTGTCCCGATTAAAATTTACGACAGAAAAAATAAAGTAAGTCTTTCTTTAATTACTCTTAAAGTGAAATTATATCAAAATGTTCTTATTGCTTTACAGAATATCGACAGAAATGAATTGTTATCCGAAAATCAATTTACTCATAAATTAATTGATGTTACAAATGTTCGAGGCAAGGTAATTCAAAATCTTGATTTTGTAGAAGGATTCAGAGCAAAAACAAAAATTAAAAATGGTTCAATACTAATTGAGGAATTTATAGAACCTGTTCCTGATGTTTTTTATAATGACAAGTTAATCTTGCATGCCGGAAAAAATGGAGTTGATATTTCAACAGAAGTTACAGCAAGGGAAGAAGGCAGAATTGGTGATGTCATAAGAGTTGTAACAAACGATAACAAATTATTCAAAGCAAAAATTATTGATAAATATAATGTATCATTAATTGAGTAGAACTATGAAAAGATTATTGATTATTACTTGGTTTGCTGCTTCAATTTTGTATGCACAGAATATGAGACAGAATTCGTTGTATTCTTTGTTCTCCGACCATAAAGCTTTTCAAGTAGGAGATGCAATAACAATAATTGTTCTTGAATCATCACAGGCATCGAATAATGCAGAAACAACTACAGGCAGAAATAGTTCTCTCGGTGCAAATTTAGCAGGTGGAATTGATAAAACTAATCTGCCAAAAACAGATATAAATCTTGGAACAGATAATTCATTCTCGGGTTCTGGTTCTACAAAAACAACCGGAGTTGTAAAAACAAAAATTAGTGCAATTGTTGATTCAGTTTATGAAAACGGAAATATGCGGATTAGAGGAAGCAGAAAAATTGTAATAAACGGCGAAGAACAAATGATAAAGATAACTGGAATTGTTAGACCGAGCGATATTTCTTCTGACAATTCAGTTTATTCATATAACATTTCTGATGCTGAAATTACATTTGAAGGAAGCGGAATGATTGATTCTTCTCAAAGACCGGGAATTCTAACAAAATTATTTCACTGGTTGTTTTAAGGTGATTATATGAAAAGAAAAATATTTATATCGATTTTGATTTTATTAATTCTTGGTTATAACTCATCACAAGCACAAAGAATAAAAGATGTAGCGTATCTAAGCGGATATGGCTCAGAGCAAATTATTGGATATGGACTGGTAGTTGGTCTTGCAGGAACAGGCGACAGTTATCGTTCTTCATTTACAATTCAATCAATTACAAGCATGTTGAAAAGATTTGGAATTACTGTTCCACAAAATGATATAAGAACTAAAAATGTTGCCGCTGTAATGGTAACAGCATCAATAAATAAAAATTTAAAACCCGGGGCAGAGTTTGATGTAACGGTTTCATCGCTTGGCGATGCAACAAGTTTACAAGGTGGAACATTATTGATGACCCCACTTTCGGGAATGGATGGCAAAGTTTATGGTTTTGCACAAGGTCCAGTTTCTGTTGGCGGTTATGATATAAATACAATTTCCGGAAATAGAATTTCGAAAAATCATTCACTTGCAGGAAGAGTTCCACGCGGCGGTTCATTAAAAGAACCAATTAATTTTGAGGAATCACAAAATTCAGAAATATCTGTTTTTTTGAAAGAGCCGGATATTACAACTGCAAACAATATCAGCAATGCAATTAATTCTAAGTTTGGCGGAGAAATTGCAAAAGCTCTTGATGCTGCTGAAGTTCGAGTAAATGTTCCACAAGAAAGGCAAAATAATTTGATTTCATTCCTTGCTGAACTTGAAAGCATTAATATTCAAGTTGATGAAGTTGCAAGAGTTGTATTGAATGAAAGAACCGGGACTGTAATTGCAGGCAATAATGTTAAAATACAGCCTGTAACAATTACTCATGGCGGATTAAATATTCAGATTCGATCTTATCCAATTATTTCTCAGCCAAATGCTTTTTCACGCGGGACAACAACTGTATTCAATAATCTTGTTCCTTATGTGTCTCAAGATTCAACAAAGACAATAGCAATTCAAGGTGCTACAAATGTGCAGGAAGTTGCAGCTGCACTTAATTCATTGAAAGTTTCTCCAAGAGATATTATTGCAATCTTTCAAGCATTAAAAGAAGCAGGAGCATTAATAGCAGAATTAGTGATAATGTAATATGGAAAAGATATCATTAAAAATAACAGATATGAATAAACACATCTCCCAGCTTCAGGAGATGAAAGGTCAATACGACCAAAAGCAAAAAGCAAAAATCGCAAAAGCTGCAAAAGAATTTGAAAGTTTGTTTACAGCAATGCTTCTTCAATCAATGAACAAAACTACAAATGGATTATTTGGAGAAGAAGGTTACGGCAACGATATGTTTGATACAATATTTGAGCAGGAAATGGCATCATATATTTCGCAGGGGAAAAGTTTAGGAATTGCAGAAGCACTTTATAAAAAAATTACCGGCGAAGATATGGACCCTGCATATAAGGTAAAATTAAAATCATCAGAAAAAATTGAGATAAAAGTTAATGACAATCAAATTCCAAAAGTTCAGCCGAGTAATGAATCATTGAATCGTCTTAAAAAATATGATGATTTAATTGAAAAAGCATCAAAAGAATTTGGGATAGATAAAAATGTAATTAAATCAATCATTTTAGCAGAATCAGCAGCAAATCACAGAGCGGTGTCACCTGCAAAAGCAAAAGGGTTAATGCAGTTAATGGATTCAACTGCAGCAGAAATGGGTGTGCGAAATATTTTTGACCCAAAAGAAAATATTTATGGAGGAACTAAATATCTCGCTAAAATGCTTCGACAATATAATGGTGATTTGAAATTAGCTCTGGCTGCCTATAATGCCGGACCGCAAAATGTTGAAAAATATAAAGGGATTCCACCTTTTGAAGAAACACAGAATTACATTACAAAAGTAATGAGTTATTTAAATCATTTTAGTGAGAGTGAATCATGAAAATCGAAGAATTAACAAATTCAATTGAAAGGCAGAAAAAGAATTTTGATGAACTTTTAGAAGTTGTAAAAATCAAAAAAGAAGCACTGCTTAAGAATGATATGTCACTGCTCGATAAAGCAGTAGATGACGAACAAAAATTACTTTCAGCAATTAGAATGGAAGAAAAAGAAAGAAAGAAATTAACATTCGAACTGGCAAACGAAAATTCAATTCAATTAAAAAATGGTTCGATTGAAGAACTGATTAACTCTTTGCCGGATAAAAATTTTGATAAGATTAAAGAAAAAAGAGATGCAATAAAAATTAAAGCCGCAGAAATTATTAAACTTAATTCTCACATTACTGTTCTGGTTAATGTGTCAAGAAATATTATTCGTGATACAATTTATACAGTTTTTGGCAAAGGCGAGAACAACATTGTAAACAAAAGAGTTTAGTGATGGGTATCGGAAGAATTTTTGACATATCTGTTAGAACTATGGCAACATACCAGCGTGCTCTGGATGTTACTTCGCAAAATATTTCTAATTCCGGAAATACTGATTACACAAGGCAGAAAGTTGTATTTGGAACAGAGCAGACTCAAGCTGGTATGGGTATGGGTGTTAAAATTCAGGATGTGATAAGAGTTAAAAATGATTTAATTGAAAATCAAATTCGTCAATTTCAATCTTCATATTCCGATGCAAATAAACGATCAGAATTGCTTCAACAGATAGAAACAATTTTAGCAGAACCTTCGGATTATGGTTTGTCTTCTTATTTCAATGACTTTTTTAATTCATGGGACCAGCTGACAACTAATCCAACTTCAATTCAATTAAGGTCGCAAATTATTGAAAAGGCTCAAAGACTAAGCGAAAGATTCAAAGATGTTTACGACAGCATTTCATCTGTTCATTATTTACTTCAAAGAGATGCTGTTGATAAAGTAAATCAAATGAATTCATACTTAAAAGAAATTTATGACCTGAATAGAAAAATTTATGAAAATGAAGCAGTTGGAATTAAAGCAAGTGAATTGATGGACAGAAGAGATGCTTTGCTGAATAAATTAAGTGAACTTGCAAATATTACTGTTCAGCAAAATGAATATGGAACGGTATCTGTGAGTATTGGTGGAATTCATGCAGTTGATAAAAATGTATATAATGAATTTGAAGTTCGGCTTGAAAATGGAAAAATGAAAGTAGTCCCAAAAACTGATACGAGTACTTCAATTGTCTTAAACAGCGGCGAACTTTATGCGATTGCGGATTTGTATTCATATAAAATACCTAAATACAAAAGTGATTTAGAAAATCTTGCAAATACTTTTATTCAGAAAGTAAATGAACTTCATACTCAAGGTTACACTCTTGTTCAAGGAGGAAATTCATTTACTAATATTCCATTCTTTGGAACTTGGAGCAATGGTGCTATTGTCGATTCATTTGTTAATGGAAAAATTCAGATTAATCCGGATATTCTTAATAATCCCAGAAATATTGCAGTCTCAAGTTCTCCAGGTAATGATGGTAATGGAGATATTGCTAATAGCATTGCAAGATTGGCAGACCAGAAATTTCCAGAACTTGGAGATAAAACAATACTTGAAACTTATTCATCTATTCTAAATGAATTTGGACTTGAAAAAGTAACAAGCGACAGCAGAATTGAAACTACTCAAATGGTTTTGCAGCAATTAAATCTTCAGAAATCTTCTTATTCAGGTGTATCAATTGATGAAGAGATGACAAATGTAATTCGATTTCAGAGAGTTTACGAGGCAGCTGCAAGATTAATCAGAGCTTCGGATGAAATGTTAAAAACAATAATAGAAATGGTTTAATAAATGAGAATTTCAGATAACATATTGAGCCAGAAATATATTTATAATCAAAATCAGGTTAATGAGAGAAAAGCTAAGATTCAGAATCAGCTTATTACAAACAGCAAGATTGAAAAGCTTAGCGATAATTTATTTGATTCCCTCGAAATCATTAAGATTGATTCACAAATTCGAAAAATTGAAACATTTCAGAAAAATATCGATTACGCAAAAGAATTTGTAAATACAACAATAAATTCTCTTGAGAATATTGGAAATGAAGTTCAAAAAATTATTTCACAAACTGTCAATATCAGCAATCCGCTTAACTCAAATTTTAAAACTGTAGCTGAATCCGTAAGAGCTTCACTTGAATCTATTGTTCATAATTTGAATACAAAGTACAATGACATGTATATTTTTGGAGGAACAAATTATTCAACCGAACCTTGGGCTATTGATTCAAATGGAAAAGTTGTAACAAATTCTTCTGATTTATCAGGTGAAGTCAAAGTTCAAATTGCCAATAACATAAAAGATACAATAAATGTAACTGGAGATAGAATTGTAAATTCAGATTTGCTTGATACAATCAATGATATAATAGATTCACTTGATGCAGGAATTCCACCAGACCAAGTATTAAAAGACAGATTAAATGCAGCTTACAAAGAAATTCTTTCTATTCAATCTTTGACAGGAGAAAAATATAATCGTCTTGAAGACATAAATACAATTTTGTCAAAACAGCTGCAGGATTCACAGGAATTTTTATCTAAAAGAAAAGAAGTAGACCCTGCTCAATTAGCAATTGATTTGCAATATCAAGATTATCTTTTGCAGCTTTCGTATAAAATAGCAGCATCAATTTTACCAAAATCAATTTTGGATTATATGTAATGAAAAAATCAGGTTCATTAATAGGATTAGCATTAGGTATATTTTCAATTTTTGGAGCTTTTATACTCGAAGGCGGTTCGATAAAAGCTTTGTTTATCTTTTCTTCTTTATTAATCGTTATTGGAGGAACATTCTCTGCAATTATTATTGGTTTTGGTCTGGATAATTTTAAGAAGATGTTTTCATTAATAAAATTGGCTTACTTTCCGCCACATTATGATACAAAAAAAGTAGTTGATACTTTTATTGAATTATCAATTAAAGCAAGGAGAGAAGGATTATTAGCAATTGAAAAAGATTTACATAAATTCCCATACAAGTTTCCACAGAAGATGACAAAATATGCAATTGATGGACTTGACCCTGAATCGCTTTATAATTTAGCACAGCTCGAAATTAAAACGATGCAGGAACGACATAGTGCGAATATTTTTATTTTCACAAAGATGGGAGGTTATGCACCTACAATGGGAATAATTGGAACTGTAATGGGTTTAATCATGACTTTGGCAAATGCAGGTGCAGACCCAAATTCGTTAATTAGAAATATTGCTTCTGCATTTATTGCAACTTTATGGGGAATTTTTACAGCTAATATAATTTGGCTGCCTATAGGAGATAGATTAAAAAAATGTCACCTCGAAGAAAAACATATGATGGAAATATCGCTGGAGGGAGTGATAACACTTCTAAGTGGAGAAATCCCGTCAATAATGAAAGCTCGATTGGTGGGTATGCTTCCACAAAGCGAACAATTGGAAAGAAAGAGCGCTTAGATTCTGAAGAAACTCTCTTCCGCGAAGAAAGTGATAAAGACCGTTATCTTATAACTTATGCAGATTTAATAACTCTGCTGCTAGGCCTTTTTATTATTTTATATGCAATGTCGAACATTGATAGCGGGAAATATAAAGGTGTTGTAGCAGCACTTGGCAGTATATTTGGGAGTGATTCAAAATTTTCAATCGTAAATTCTGATAAAGTTATACCTACTCCAAAAGATAAATTAGCAGAAGATTTGACAAAATTAATTGCTATGTATAATTACAATAATTCAATAAGGCTTGAACAAAATGAGCGAGGCATTACAATTCATATTCTTGATGATATTTTGTTTCCGCCTGGTAAAGCTACTTTGAGTGAAAATTCAAAGTTAGTTTTGAAAAGACTTGCGCAAGTTTTAAGAAATTTACCAAATGATATTCGAATTGAAGGACATACTGATAATATTCCAATTAATACACCACAGTATCCATCAAACTGGCATTTATCTGTTGATAGAGCACTTAATACAGCATATTACTTAATTAAGAATGAAAATTTATCACCGGATAAAGTTTCAATAGTTGGTTATTCAGAATACAGACCAATTGCATCAAATGATTTACCAGAAACAAGAGCATTAAATAGAAGAGTAGACATAGTAATATTAAAGTGAGTAAACATGAAAATAATAACAAAACAATTTGGTGAAATCGAATTTCCTGATGACAAAGTCATCACCTTCGAAGATGGTTTAATTGGTTTTGAAGAACTTAAAAAATTTGTCTTCATTAAACCAGAAGAAAACATTTTTTACTGGCTTAATTCAATTGAAAAACCTGAGATTGCTTTTCCATTATTTGGTTTGAGATTGATTGACGAAAACTATCCTCAGGAAGAAAATCATGAAGCTTTTGGAATTGTAATCTTAAATCCTGACCCGCTTAAGATTACAATAAATCTAAAAGCACCTGTTTATATTAATCAGGATAATAAAACAGGTTTTCAAAAAATTTTAGATAGTGATAAGTATTCTCTTTATTACAATTTATTTACTGAGTAGAATTATGCTAATACTATCAAGAAAAACAGATGAAGAAATTAAAATTGGTCCGGATATAACAATAAAAGTTTTGTCAATATCTGAGAATCAAGTAAAAATTGGAATTACAGCACCTAATGATATTCAAATTTACAGAGGTGAAGTTTATGAAAAAGTAATTCAATATTCGATGGAAGCATCAAAATCAAGTACACAGGATAAAGTTGACTTATCGAAATATAAAATTAAAAAGGTAGAATAATGTCAGTGCCGTATGACGACAAGGTTAGAATTCTTGTAATTGATGATTCAGAAGTAATTCAATCGCTGTTCAAAAGTTTTTTATCTGATTATGATATTGAAGTTATCACATGCAGCGATGGATTGGAAGGTATTCAAAAAGCAATTGAATACAAACCTAGATTAATTTTTGTAGATATAATGATGCCTAACCTTGACGGCTTAAGAATGATAAAAATTATAAAAATGCTTGATGATTTTAAAAATATCCCTGTTATAGTAGTAAGTGGTCATACTGATAAAAAAAATGTAATTGCTGCAGTTGAAGCTGGTGCTGTTCATGTAATTTCTAAACCTTTGAGTAAAAAAGTTCTGTTAAAAGGAATTAGTGAAGCACTTGGAAAAGATTTTTTAATGAATATTAAAAGAGAAAAATCATTAAGCAATTTTGACAAGAAAGAAATATTAGAAAGCATGAAGAAATTTTTCCTTGCAAATGTGCAGCAAAAATTAAAAGTATTTGAAGAATCATTGAATGCCAAGAATATTAATTTACTCAAAACAGTAGCGCATGAACTCAAAGGTTCAAGCGGAACACTTGGATTTAATATTATTTCGAATTTATGCAAAACAATTGAGGATTTATTGAACGAAGAAAATATTGACTGGATTGAAGTTTACAGCAAATATCAGGATTTAATTCACGAAGTAGAAGTTATAGAAATATTAAACTCAAAATAAGGGAGAAAAATGTTTGTAATAATTGGAATTGCTGTAGTTATCGGCTCAGTAGTAACTGGGTTTTTAATTGCTGGCGGCAATCTTGTACTGTTAATTCAAATTTCAGAATTTATTACAATCGGTGGTGCAGCAATAGGCAGCATTTTAATTTCTTCACCGCCAATTCTATTAAAGAAAATTATGTCTCAGCTTCCATTATTATTCAAAGGTCATTCAACATCAAAAGAAGATTATATAGAAATGCTGAAAGCATTCAGCACGCTTTTCTTAACCGCTCAGCGCGAAGGTTTGCTTGCCATAGAAAAACATATTGAAGCACCAGAAAAAAGTGAAATACTTTCCAAGAGTAAAAGTTTTATTGAAGATCCAGTTAAAAGAGACTTCTTTTGTGACACAATGAAAGTTATGCTTGCCGGTTCTGTTCCGCCTCATGAACTTGAAAATATGATGGATGCAGAAATTGAAACTTATGAAAATGAAAATAAACCAGTTTCTGAAACGATTGGAAGAGTAGGAGATTCTTTGCCAGGATTAGGTATTGTTGCAGCTGTTCTTGGAGTTATCATTACAATGTCTTCAATTAATGAAGGTGCTGAAGCAGTAGGTCATCACGTTGCAGCAGCTTTAGTTGGTACTTTCTTAGGTGTGTTACTCAGCTATGGTTTTGTTAATCCTATTTCTGCAAATCTTCATCATATTGTTAGCGACAGAATTCAGGATTTAATAATTATAAAAACTTTTATACTTGCTTATGTAAAAGGTAATCCGCCATTTGTTGCTGCTGAAATGGCAAGAAGAACAATTTATTCTGACCATAGACCTACATTTCAGGAATTAGAAAACGCATTGCGAGGTAAGAAATAATGCCTGAGGTTGCAAACAAAAGGCCCACAACAAAACAGGAGCAGCCACCACCTCCTCAGGAAGTTCATTTTGATGAACCACCAATAATTAAAAAAATAAAAAAGGGTCATGGTGGTCATCATGGAGGAGCTTGGAAAGTTGCTTATGCAGATTTTGTAACTGCAATGATGGCTCTTTTTATTGTACTATGGGTTTTGGGACAAAGTGAAGAAGTCAAGCAAGCTGTTGCTGCTTATTTTTCAGACCCGATTGGATTTTCTACAAAAAGCAAAAATTTATTTGATGGCTCTTCATCTCAAATGCTTGATTTGAAATTGCAGGAAGAAATGAAACAAAAGGAAATGGAAAAACAGGAACTCGAAAAGATGGCAGAAAAGATTAAAGAAGATTTATCTCAAGATACTGAATTAATGAAGCTCTCCGATCAAGTAAAAATTGAAGTAGTTAAAGAAGGCTTAAGAATTGAACTTGTTGATTCTGCTAACGACATTTTTTTTGAAATTGGTACTGCAGAACTAAAACCAGAAGCTCGCAGATTATTACTTAAAATTGGTTCTGAAATTTCTAAGCTTAAAAATAAAATCATAATTGAAGGACATACAGACTCTCGTCAATATCGTAATGATGGAACTGGTTATACAAATTTTGAATTAAGTTCCGACAGAGCCAATTCTGCAAAACGTGCTCTTGTGGCAGGAGGAGTATCAGAAAAACAAATCGATGAAATTCGTGGTTATGCTGATACACGACTGCGTGACCCAAACGACCCTTACAGCTATGTTAACAGAAGAATAAGTATTACATTAAAATATACAAGATAAATTGTGAAGAATAATCATAAAATATTAATCATAGAAGACGATAATATATTGCAGGAATTTTATCGTATACTTTTTCGTAAGCTTGGACATGATGTTATTATTCTTGAAGATGGAGAAAAAATTATTTCAACAATTAAGAATGAAAAAATTTCTTTGATTATTATGGATATTAATTTAAGAAATACTTATCTGAACTCAGAAAAATATGACGGTATAAAATTGTCAAGATATATTAAAGAAAATTTTAATAATTTAGTTTTACCTATTATATTAGTAACTGCATATTCTCCAAATTATTGTGGAGATAATCTTTTAAGGGAAAGCCTTGCAGATGATGTAATCCTGAAACCAATAATCAGTTTTGAAAAATTAATTCAAAAAGTAAATAGGTTTATCAATGAAAGATAAAATCTTAGTAGTAGAAGACGAAAAAGATACACGGTTCATCCTCGAGAAATTATTGACACGAAACAATTATGAAGTAGTTACTGCGATTAACGGCGAGGATGCACTTGAAGTCTTAAAAACATTTTCACCAAAAGTTATTCTTGCAGATTGGACAATGCCTGTGCTTGATGGTTTGGCTTTGTGCAATATTTTAAAAAGTGATGAAAAGTATAAAGGAATTTATTTTATCATTTTGACTGCACGTTCTTCATTAAAAGATAGAATTATGGGCTTGGATATTGGTGCTGATGATTTTCTTGTTAAACCAGTAGAAAATCAGGAATTGCTTGCAAGAATCCGTTCAGGCATTAGAATTTATAATCTCCAAAATGAACTTAAGAACGCTGAACATAATAAAGCTGTAATTGAAATGGCTTGCACAATTGGCCATAAAATTAATAATCCATTAAGCAGTCTTGTGCTTTCTCTTAAAACTATAGAAAATGAACTTAGTGAAGAAGAAAAAGCAAAATTATCTGAAGAATTAAAAACAATTAATGAATCTGTTGATCGAATAAATAAATTTGTCCAGCAATTAATTTACCTGCAAAATCCTCAGTTGATTGATTATGTGGACGAAAACCGCATGATTAAAACAGATTGAGATTAAAAAATATGCCTTTTCCTTCGATAATAAGGTGGAGGAGAAGGCATGTTGGAAAAAGTTGTAAATATTAGCCCAAATTCAGACTATAAAAAGTCTGCAGGCAGTCCAAAGTATTATAAGAAAGTAAATTCTTATACATACTCATCCAATCCAATTAATGACACTGCATTGATTTCTCCTGCTACAGCGCTTCTTGCAGCTTATGGCTGGAAATTAAAAAAAATTAATCAAGAAGCAGATAAAGTTCACATCATTTTTGAACTTGATGGATTTGAATTTGACACTACAGTTGAGTTAAATCAACTCAATAAATTCAGAAACATTGAATATAAAATTAAAAAAGATGTGCTTGGTTTTGCAGCAGAAATTGTTGTTGTAGTAATACTTATTGCTCCAATTAAATTTAATATGCATGAAAGCGATTTTGATAAAACACTTAATTCATTAACTGAATTCTTCGAGCAATTTAAATCACAAAGTGTTAAGAAACCGAATGTTATAACTGACCAATATACCATTGATTCACTGGTAAGTGATTTCATTGATTCATTAAATAAAGAATTTAATTATATCAATGATTGCTTGATAAAATTTTTGGATAAGTATGCTTCATTGAAAATTCATCATTTACAAAATGGTGAGTCAAGAGGTGAACAAGATGGTATATTAATTAAAAGTATACACATAAAGTGATTCTTGATTATGCCTGAATGGACTAACTTCAATGAAAACTTTGCAAATTCCGAAAAGGAATTTTTTAATTATAAAGAACTGCCTTCCAGCAGAGCAATTGCTATTGTATCTCATTTGCTCGAAGTTGTTTACTGCAATACAGCATTTAAAAATTTATTTCGATTGAATGTAAATGATAATTTGCAAAGGCTTAATCCATCATCAGAATTTTTGGTGTTTGTTAAAGGATTTGTTGAGAGCAAATATCGCAATCTAACGGCTGACCTTTCCATTAATACAAATCTTAATACAAATAATAATACTTATCAAGTTGGCATAGAAAGAATTCTTGTTTTATCTCACGAATATTTATTAATTACTGTAGAATCACTCGAGCAAAGAAAAATTATTGAAAAGAAAATTGATTCACTCCATCATGCGCTTGATTATGGCAAAGTACCAATTATAATTATCAATAATCAAAAAAGAATCAGTTATGCAACAAGTTCATTTGAAGAAATATTTTCACGAGGACTGGATAAACTTTTTAATGTAGAAATTACGGAGATAATGAAAGAATATTTAAGCCAGAATGATTATGAACTTTTATCTCTTGCATTAAACAATGGGAAATTCTGGAAGAAATTAGTTGAAATAAAAAAGAGAGGTGAAATTCAATACTGGGATTTTACGCTTCAGCCTTTTTCTCCAATTGATTCTTTCGAAATTAATTTTGTCCTAAGTGCAAACAATCTTACAGAACATATCTATCAGAAAAAAATTATTGAGGAATCTGAAAAGAAACAGAAATTAATAATTGAAAACATTTCTGATTTGTTGTTGATTCTTAAATCAATTGATAATCAAATATACTTTGAAAATGCAAACGACAACTTTTGCAAATTATTTAATCTTGATAAGAGCAAGCTATATCTTCAAGTAATAAATGATTATCTCCCCCCTCAATTATTTGATATTATCAGCCAGAATATAAAACTGCTCGAAGAAAGTGAGGATTCATTCCAGCAATTTTTCTATCATCATTCATCAGGTCAACATTTTAACTGCAAAATTACATCAACGCATCACAATGGGAATGGAAGTAAAATTTATATAATTACACTTAAAGATATAACAGACGAAACAAAATACAGAGAACAGCTTGAAAAAAATTATCTGAAAGAAATTCAGCTTAACAAAATGAAATCTGCTTTCATTGCAAATATATCGCATGAAATAAGAACACCATTTAATGGAATTATTGGCTATTCTGAAATTATTGATGATTGTTTGGCTGCTCAGGATTATGTAGCAATAAAAGAATTAATGGATTCAGTAAAAGAAGTTTTAGGCAGAGTATTAAACGCCTTTACAAATATTGTTGAGTTAGCACAAATTGAATCTGACGAAGTTGAACTTGAAATGGTAATCCTGAATTGTAATCAAGTTCTTAGACAGGTTTATGAAAAAAGATTAAATGAAGCAGAAAAAAAGAATCTTACTTTTAAGCTCGAGCTGAGTGATGATGAAGCTTTAATTGAAATTGATTGGATAAAACTGGAAAAAATTATCGATTTGCTTATTGATAATGCTATTAAATATACTTCTTATGGATATGTTTATTTGGCATCAAGAAATTATCAAGATAAAGTAGAAATTATCATTGCAGATACGGGAATTGGAATTGATAATTCTCAAATAGAAAGAATATTGCTTCCATTCAGTCAAGAAATTGAAGGCTATACAAGACCTTATGAAGGAATTGGTCTGGGTTTAACAGTAGCATATAGACTTACAAAATTAATGGGTGGAAATTTTGTAATTAACAGCGAAAAAAATAAAGGGACAGAAATTATTCTTACTTTTCCCAAAAAGAATGTTTTATAAGAAAGCATAAAATATGATAGAGCAATTAGAAAAAAATAATTATACAATTAAAAATGGAGAAACTGCATTAACCACTTTTTATAGATTGGGTAAAGACCATTTTGATTTAACTATACATGCAGATTTTGATTTTATTACAAGCATCAAAGAAAATATAAAAATACTTGCATTTGATTTGCCTGATGAACTAAAGGAAGTTTTTATTCCATTTTCTAATGCACCTGTATTCTGGATTTATGATTCGTGGTTATTAAATCAAATAGAAGAATTTATGAAGGTTAACTTTTCAAGAGTAAAATATCTTGACCTTCATAAATCAATAAAGGAAAACTTTACCAAGTGGGCAACAACAAGATTAAGAAGTGAACGAGAATATTATGCAAATCTTATTATAAATTTTATTGAGCGTGATGTTTATAAACATAATTTCTTTAAGCATATAATTCATGCAATAATATTGACTTATCATAATAGTCTATATAATCCAACAAAAGCAATTGAACTTTATAATTCTGTTAAAGAAATTATAAATACATTAAGATTATCAGACGATGTTAAAAAAGAAATTAATTACATAATGAACTTATTTACAGGGTTTGTTTATCTTAAGGAAAAAGATTATGTAAAAGCAAATCAAAGTTTCAAAGAAGCTGTTGATATAAAATCCAGCGGAATTACTGCTAAGATTTATATTGCACTTACAGAATTAAAAATGGGGAATGATGAAGTTACTTCTTTTTACATTAAAGAAATCATCTCGTATGATTTGCATCGATTGCTTGTTGCACTCGATTTAAGCAACTTTGGAATGTTTAACTACTTTTTGATGAATGCATTTATCAACAATATTTTTTATGAAAAAGATTTTGCAACAGCAGTTCAACTGATTGCAGGTGTGCTTCAGCCATATCGACTCGCAGAAGAAAATTCAATTAACAAAATAATGCACAAATTAAATTTGCTTAAAGAAAAACAGGTCAAAGAATATTTTACAGATGATATTTTGAAAAGCATAAACTTTTTTGAGAAACTTACTCAATCTTACTTAAATTCTACAAATACATTAATCATTGCAATGTATCCTGAATTTGAAAGGAAATACAATCAAACGATTGACTTGATTATTGGACAGATGAAAAAATTGGTATTTGAAGAGATTGAAAAAAAACTTGCTCAGTATGACCAATATATAGTTGAATATGCTCAAGAAGAAGAAAAGTTAAGAAAGGAACTAGACAACTTTCACATTAAAGCAAAAGAAAATCTTGAGAAGGCAATAAAGAAAATTAATGACAATTACGAAAGTGAAGTAAAGTACTTAGAAGAACAAATTGCCAGAATTCCTTTCATTGAAAGATTCAATCCTGGGAAATCATTTTCTGCTAATATGTTGAACAATACAATTATTGCATTCATAGTATTTATAATTGGAGGATTAGCAAGTTATTCAAACAGAGTAGTAGCAGATGTATCAGAATTTAATTCAATTTTGGGTTATGTGATATTTTCTGGTTTCAAATGGGGACTAATTAGTTTTATTGTAGGAACATTTATATCTGGAATTATAGCAGGCTTAGTATTAATTGACCGTGCAGAAGAAAAGCAACGACTTGTAAAAAGAATAAGCATATTAAAGAATAATAGAGAACAATTGATTAGAGAAACAGAAGAATACATGAAAGAAAAAGAACGTGCGACAGTAAATAATATTAACAGCAACATAATGCAATATCAAAAAAGGATAGAAGAATTGAAAGAAGAAAAAGAAGTCGAGAGGGCAAAACTTACTGCAGAAGCAGAAGAACAAATAAAAAAATTCACAGAAGAATTAGAATCCGTCCGATAAACCGTACTGGTTAATATTAGCCAATCTTACAGATACAACCATTTTTTTGTAGAAAAATCTTTATTTAAGATAAGAATTTATTGGTATGTAAATTGACTATTTATGTGAAAATTTTACTATTAATATGAAAGTTGCGGCATTTTTACCTGCTAAAGGAAATAGTAATAGAATCCCTAATAAAAATACAATGCTCCTTGATGGAGAACCACTTTTTTTAAGAAGCTTAAAAAAGCTAATGAGTATACCTTTAATAAATGAAGTATATCTTGATACAGAGTCTTATGAAATAATAGAATTAGCATCAGAAGTTAAGTGTAAAATTTTACACCGAGACCCTGAATTAGCTACAAATAAAACAGATGGTAATCAATTATTCTATAATGAAGTTTTACATACTGAAGCAGACATTTGTATTCAGCTTTTATGTACCAGTCCATTTATAAATGTTTCAACTATAGAAAGAGGAATTAAAATTTTATTAAATGATTATAGGTATGATTCTGTAGTAGCAGTTAGAAAAGAAAAGCAATATCTATGGAAAAATGGAAAGCCGATGTATGATATTAACAGAATTCCTAATAGTATAGATTTAGATGATACTATTATAGAATCCATGGGTTTATATATTGTTCGTAGAGAAACTGCATTGTCTACTAAAAGAAGAATAGGTAATAACCCTTATCTCCTTGAATTGAATCCTACTGAAAGTATTGATGTAAATTGGCCTGAAGATTTTGAATTAGCAAATCTTATTGCTATTGGATTAAGAGAACAAGAGAGAAGATTATTCAATAATCTTAGACTATTACTTTCAAGTGCATTATTATCAGATATTCTTGATGATTTGAATTTAACTGGGGTGCTTTCTAGTAAGTTTACCTTAAACATACCAAATGCTAAAGTGTTAGGTAGAGCAAAAACACTACAAATTGATCTTTGCCCAGATGATGAGGATTATAAAAAAATATATGATGGGCTTAATTTATATGACCATGTAGTTTCGAATGATATAATTGTAGTTGCTAATAAAATTCCTGATTATGCTTTTTTTGGGGAATTAAATGCAAATTTGGCACTTAGAGCTGGTGCCTCAGCAGCAATTATAGACGGTGTTACAAGAGATACCCGTGAGACATCTGATATGGGTTTTCCAGTTTTTTCAAAAGGCAATTATTGCAAAGATACCCGCAAGCGGGGAATTGTAACATCGAAAAATAAAACAGTTGTTATTGATGGAATAAGTATTCATAAAGATGATTTAATCTTTGGCGACAGAGATGGTATTGTAGTTATTCCGAGAAAATATGAAAATTTAATTTTAGAAACTGCATTACAGAAATTACAAAATGAAAAATTGATTTTAATTGATGTTGCAAAGGGGATACAAACTAATGAACTAATAAATAAATACGGGTTATTTTAATGAATATTAAATCTGCTAATAATACATGTCTAATCAGTTGTTTCCTTCCATTAACAAAGGAAAATATAAGTTTATGGGAGAAAACTAATGCATTACTTAAAAATCATAATATAGATTTGATATTGATAACAGCTGGAGAGGTAAAAGATAATTTTGAATTTCCTACGATAAATGTACCAACATTTTTACATCAATTTAATGAGAAATTTGAATTCGATTCATACACTAATGAAAATTTAGATGAGGAAGATTTACTTTTAATAGAAAGAGATATGTTTTGGAGCAATGTTGATATTACTAAATATGCTAACCATTATCTGGGATTTCTAAAATGTAGGGAATTTTACAATCAGTTGATAAATTTTATAAGTCCATCAATTGCATTTCTTTGGGGTAATTATTTAGCTCAATCTGAAATATTTAAAAAGTTACTTGATGATTATCAAATACCAAACTTTTACCTTGAAAGAGGATTTTTTACCGGCAGCATTATGATCGAAAATTTGTTAAATGAAAAATTAAAAGATAATATTAATTGTAAAGAAAAATATTCTAATCAAGATTTATATAATGAGATTAAAAACTTTTATATCAACACCAATCAAACTAAATATCCAATAGAGCAGGATCATAAAATAGAAGAAAGCATTTTGAAATTAAAAGAACACAAAAAAATAATAAGCTTTTTTCCCAATCCCGATCATTCTTTATTTCCAAGAGAGCATAATTTATCAAAAGAAATATCGCCAATATTTCACTCCCATATTGAAATGGCTAATGAATTGGCAAAATGTGTAGAACAATCAGAAGATTTATATTTAATAATTAAAACTCATCCGCTCGATAATATTTCTAAGTTCAAGCATCTTGAATCAAGTAATGTATTGGTTAATGATAAAATTTATTTTCGAAACTTATTTAAGAATTCTGATTTATTAATATTTACTACAACAACTTTACAATATGAAGCTTTATTTTTTGATAAACCTATTTTATTGCTTGCTAATAGTGCTTTGAAATATAGCAACATTCCTTATACAATCAAATCTAAAGAAGAACTAAATGATACGATAAGAAATATTTTAATGGAGAAAAAGAATGTTGATAAAGAAAATTTAAAAAAGAATTTTGTTTATAAGATACTAGAGGATTATACTTATTTCTATAATATTGAATTCCCATCTTGTAAAAAAATAGAAGATTTTTGTGGGTTTATTGTTAAAAATGTAAAACCCGAAAAAAGTGGGAGTGGTTCAGTAATTAATAAATTAATTTCATTTCAGGGTTTTGTTAATCTTAGAAGGTGTAAAAATGATAGTAACCCAATTATTACAATAAATCATTCTTCACAATTAAGATTTTATAATGAAAGGTATAAAACAAAAATAGAAAATTATTTTAAGGATATAGATAATTTCATTGAATCAAAAATAGAAATTGGGGATTTATTTGATGTAGAATTTATTATTAGCTCTTTAAACGGAACCTCACCTTATGTGGATAAAAATGGAATAATAAATAAATTATTAAACAAAAGAAATTTATTAGTAGATAAAAATAATTGGACTGCAAAAAATAGTGCTGCATTTCTATTGGAATCAGAAAAATTAATTGAAAAGAATAATATTGATTTAGCAGAAGAAAAAATCAAAAAAATACTTGATATAGAACCACATCATATTGAAGCTCTCAATGATTATGGTGTTATACAAGTATTAAAACATAATTTATTATACGCAAAAAAAATTTTTGAATGGATATTAAAACTTGACCCATATAACCAGTTAGCAAAAGAAAATTTAACCTATATTGACCAAAATTATACAGAAGCTGAAAAAGAAGATGAAGCATTATTGAATTATAAGTATGTAAATACAAAAAAAATTTCTGATAACAATTCCATTAAAAATAATAATTATCGCTCTTTGAAATTTATTAATAGAGAACATAGAAGATACTTATGGTATAAATTAGAGCACAATAATTTTGTTCCAATTTGTTATTTATTTCTTAGTGACGAAGAATGGGAAATTATTGAAAGTTGGTTTGATGAAAGTGAAAAAGTTTCTCTAATTGAAGAAGCCCAAGTCCCATTTATTTCTTTTCTTCAAGGAATAATCATGGGAAATAAGATTGATAGAATAGTTCAATTAGGTACATATGCCGGCTTTTCGAGTTTATTAATAGGATTTATGTTAAGAAAAATGAATATTAAAAATGGTTTCATTTCGTTTGATATTGATTCTCAATCAACTGAATTTGCTCAAAAATATGTTAATCTTGCAGGATTAAATGAATACGTAAGATTAGAATTAAGTGATTCAACAAAAAATAAAACAGCTAATATAGCAATATCACATTTCAATGGTAAACTACCCAAAATGGTTATTATAGATTCTTCTCATCAGAAAGATCAAACGATAGAAGAATTGAATTTATGGTACAAACATTTACTAAACGGTGGATTAATGATTTTTCACGATTCAAGTGATTTTGCTAAACAGTGGGATTCGACACAAAAAGGTGGAGTTAAAGCAGCATTAGATGAATGGTTAAATAATAATTCACAAATAAAGTTCATTAATATTTATAATTCTCCAGAGTCATTAAATAATGAAAATTATGTTTATCAAGATATCAATGGTATAGCAATTATTCAAAAATAAGCAATAACCAGGTATAATAGATATGAAAAAGAAAATAGCTTTTTTAGTTCCAAGTTTAATTGAAGGTTCAGGTGGAATAGGAAATATCTTTAATTTTATGAATTATTTAGTTGAAAGGGAGTATGAATGTCATGCTTATATTGAAGGTAATGAAAATGTTTTTTATTTAAGGGAATTAGTTGAAAAATATTTTAATGCTAATGGTATTATAATTCATTCTGGATGGAAAATTGAAGAACAAGCTGATTTGGTAATTGCAACAATCTGGTATTCTGCAAAGGTAGTTTCAGATTTACCATACGACTGTTATAAAGCCTATCTTGTTCAAGATTATGAGGCTCTCTTTAATCCGATGGGAGATGGTTTTTTATTAGCTGAATACTCATACAAATATGGCTTATATACAATGACATTAGGGAGGTGGTTATCAAAATTTTTAAATGAAAAACATGGAATTAAAACTATGTTTTATGACTTTACAGCAGATAAAACTATTTATAAAAAAGATAATTCGATTAAAAAAGATGAACTATCAATAGCATACATTTTCCAGCCAGAAAAACCACGGAGGTCCTATCAAATTGGGTTATCATCTTTAAAGATATTAAAGAAGGAATTACCTGAATTAAAAATTTATCTATATGGCTCTAACGAAAAAGTTGATGTGCCATTTGAACATGTGAATTTAGGGATTTTAAAATTACATGAAATAAGTGAATTATATAACAAATGTAGTGTTGGTCTTTGTATTAGCTCATCCAATCCTTCTCGTATCCCATTTGAAATGATGGCTTGTGGTTTGCCAGTAGTTGATGTTTATATGGATAACAATCTATATGATTTACCAGATTCTGGAGTATTATTAGCTCAACCGTTTCCGAATTCTATTGCAAAAGCCTTGAAGAAAATTCTTTTAGATAATGAATTGAAGAAAAAATTATCTGAAGGTGGAATAAATTTTATGGCAAATAGGCATATCATTAATGAGTTTGAGCAATTTGGTGACATAATAAAATCAATCTTCAATAATAATTTTGGCAACAATACTATAAATCAAATTTCAAAAATTTATAATAAGGCTCCAATTATTTAGAGGTCAAAACATGAAGAAAAAAATCGCTTGGATATTACCAAAAATTATAGAAGCTTCTGGGGGATTAAGAACAATTTTTACGAATATTAATTATTTGATTGAAGAAGGTTATGAATGCCATGCATTTATAGAAGGAAATACTAATATCAATGAACTAGAATCCATTATTCATGATAATTATAAAGTCAAGAATCTAATAGTTCATTCAGGATGGAATATAAATAAGAATTTCGATTTGATATTTGGTACAATGTGGCACACAATTTATTTTTTAGAAAATTTAAAGTTTATTGGTAAAAAAGCATATTTTATTCAAGATTATGAGCCTTATTTTTATCCTATGGGAGGACAATATTTACTCGCTGAAAATACATATAGATTTGGGAATTATCATCATATCACAGTCGGTAGATGGTTAAGTTATAAATTATTTCATGAATATGGTATTGAATCTAAGATTATTGATTTTTGTGTTAATACAAACATTTATAAACCTGTGAAAGAAATTCAAAAAGAATTTGCTGTATGTTTTATATACCAACCGGAAAAGCCGCATCGCGGACCTCTTTTGTCTATTGAGTCAATGAAGATACTTAAAAATATTTTCCCTACATTAAAAATTTATTCATACGGCACAAAGAATATTGATGCATTACCAAAAGATTTTATTCATTTAGGAATATTATCTCCAGATCAAATAAATGAATTGTATAACAAGTGTATTGCTGGTTTATGCATTAGCTCGTCCAATCCTTCAAGAATACCATTTGAGATGATGGCTTCGGGGTTGGCAGTGGTAGATATTTATAGGGAAAATAATTTGTTCGATATGCCCGAGGGGGGAATCTTATTAGCCGAATCAACACCTGAATCGATTTCTAGTGCATTAGTAAAAATAATTTCTGATTCATTATTTAGGGAAGGATTAGTTAAGAAAGGTTATGAATTTATCTCTCATAAAACACCTAATCTTGAGAAGAAACAACTTATTGAAGCTGTAGAATCTATTTTACGAAGTAAATCAAGTAAGTATACAGTTCCTAGTAAATCATATAAATCAAAAGAATTTACTAAAAATGATTTAGGAGTAATTCCAAACACTAAACAATATGAATTATTAACATTTGATATTTGGGATACTGTTCTTAGAAGAAAGTGCCATCCAGATGAAATAAAACTTTATACTGCAAGATATGTTTGGTTGAAGTATAGAAAATTTATTAAGTATGATTTTACCCAAGATGATTTATTGCAGAAGAGAATTTATTGTGAAAGATTAATTGGTACACAGCAGAAAAAGAATGGATGGGATGATGAATATAATATAGAGGAAGTATTTAAACTTTGGTTAAAAGAAATTTTTATTGATTTACCATCGGAAGAATTTTGTTCAGAATTTGTTAAAGAATTGATTGCATTGGAATTATCATTCGAATTAGAAAATTCATACATCGATAATGAAATCATAGATAAACTAAATTCGATAAATGCTAAGTACAAAATATTTTTATCTGACTTTTATATGAGTGGTGATCAAATTAAATATTTACTTAAAAAGAAAAATTTTCCTGAAAACTTAATAGTGGGGTATACTTCATCTGACTTAAAACTTAATAAAAGAAGTGGCAAAATTTATGATAAAATTGAAAAATTATTTAATATATCACCCTTACATCATATCCATATAGGTGATAATTTGTATTCTGATTACTTTGTTCCTTTAAATAAAGGAATAAGCGCAGTTTTATATTTAAACAAATTGGAAGAATCGAAACGAAATAAACATAGCCGTTTTTATAATCGTAAAATTGACCTAACATCATACTTCATAGAACTTCAAGAAAGTTTTAAGAAACTAATAAAAGAAGATTCAACGAATATAGTCAATGAATTATACAATATAGGGTTAAATACTTCTGTTTTATTGTTTAATTTCATCCTTTTTATTACTGAAGATATTGTATCTGAAGGATTTGATAAAATATATTTTTTTACTCGAGAAGGAGAATTCTTCATAAAAATTTATAATTTGATTAAGCAATCAAATCTTTTTGATTTTGATTTACCCGAGGCACACATACTTGAAGTAAGTCGCTTATCTACATTTGCTCCATCAATTAGAGAAATAACAACTAATGAATTTATGCGGATTTGGAATTTGTATTCTATTCAAAAAGTAAGTGCTTTATTTAAGTCTCTTAATCTAAATGTTGAGGATTATAAATCTTTATTATCAAATTATCATTTGGAACCAGAAACAGAAGTGGTCTATCCATGGGCTGATACAAGAATAAGAGCATTATTTGCAGATTATGATTTTAAGCAAAAATTAACTAATGAAATATCGAAACAAAAGAGTTTGTTACTCAAATATTTTAAATCAAAGGGAATAGAAAATAATGGAAGCAAAATTGCAGTAGTAGATATAGGATGGCGTGGAACTATACAAGATAATTTATCATACATTTTTGATAAAAATACTTTTTATGGTTATTACTTTGGATTGTTAAAGTTTCTAAATATTCAACCAAAGAACTCAATTAAAAAAGCATTTATAATTGACCAGAATAAAGATCATACTAAATTTGATAGTATTTTAAACTATGTATCTCCAATAGAAATGTTATTTAATTCAGATGGTGGAAGTGTTAAATACTATTATGAAGAAAATTCAAAGGTATTTGCAAAGAGAAAAATCGATGTAGGAGAAAATAATGTATATGCAAATTATACGTATTATTTTCAAGAAGGAATTTTATCAGCTATAAAATATTTATGTGAAAGTGCTAGGAGATACTCACTCGCAAGCAATGAACTAAAAATGAAATCTATTGAAATTTTACAGAAACTAATAAATGATCCACCAGAGATTTTAGCTAAAGCATATTTTAACTTAAATCACAATGAAAGCTTTGGTGTTGGTCAATTTGAGGATAAAAGTAAATTTTTAAATCAGAAAGAATTAATAGTTGAAAAATATCTTAGTGGTAATTTTTCTGATTTCGAAAATTATCTTAATAAGACTACATGGCCTCAAGGATTTTTGAAACTATGTAATATTAAGTACAATTATCACGATTCATCTTATCCAAATTTTTTTATTATTACTCCTCAAGAAAGAAAAGAACTTAATATGTTTTATAATAGAGCAATCGAATTGTATATCAATAGGAATTACTATGAAGCTTTAAGATTTGCATTAAAAGCACTAGCTAAGGATCCTAATAGATTATCCACTTTATATTTGCTTTATAATATTAGCAAGAATATATCAATGAAAGAGGCTGTACATTATTTAAAAAAGATTTTGGATTTATATGAAGAAGAACCATTTGCAAATAATGAATTAGCAAGAATATCTTTTTCCATAGGGGAATTAGATAAATCAATTAAATTTTTGCAAAAAATTAAAGACCAAAATTATAAATTAGCATTTATTAACCTAAGTAAAGCTTATCTTAAAAAATTCCTTAATGAATCAAATCATATCCATTCAATATTATTAGAAGATGTTTTTAAGAATTATGCAGAAGAATTAATAGAAGATAAAAGTTATATTGAAAATATAACTAAACGAAAATATATGAGTTTAATTAAAGAGAAAAATATTACAAATACTAATAATTCTAATCATGATCATAATGTTCAAATTTCGGTTTTAGTTGCCACTTATAATGGGTTAGATTATACACAAAAGTTTATTGAATCACTTTGTAATTTTACAGATATGAATTTTGAACTGATTATCATTGATAATAATAGCAATGATGATTTTAAAAGGTATATTAAAAGAATTGAAAAAAGACTAAACAATATAAAAGTTATTTTTAATACTGAAAACTATGGATTTCCTCATGCTATAAATCAGGCATTTTTATTAGCATCATCTGATAACTTATTAGTGGTAAATAATGATATTATTTTTACTGAAAAAGCAATCGAAAAGTTATTGGAACTGTTAAAATCAAATCCTCAAATCGGTATCGTAGCCCCAATAAGTAACGAAGTAAGTGGACTGCAAAAAGATGAAAATGCAAAATATAATTCTATCGAAGAAATGCATAAGTATGCTGCAGAAGTAAGAGAAAAAAATAAAGGTCAAATTTTGCATTTCCCCAGAGTCGCTTTCTTATGCACTCTAATTAAACGAGAAGTTATTGAAAAAATTGGTGGACTGGATGAAAGATTTTCTCCAGGTAATTATGAAGATGATGATTTCTGTCTGAGAGCTCAACTTGCTGGATTTAAAACTGTAATTGCTAAAGATGTTTTTATTCATCACTTCGGTTCGAAGAGTTTTAAAGCTAATGGACTCGATGCTTATAAAAAACGACTTGAAACTAACAGACAAATTTTTATCGATAAATGGGGCGCTACACCCGAAGAAATCTGGCTTCAAAATAAAACTATTAAACAACGCCAAATTTATTACCCGATTGATGCCGATTTATTCAAACAATATTTTGAAAGAACAAGAATTCATATCGCAGATAATGAATTGAATCTTGCTAAGGAATCTGTTATTAAAGCAATTGAAAATTATAAAGAAGGAGACGCCAAAATTATTAGTTATGATGAATTACTTGACTTAGCAGGGAATATTTATTTGGCAGATAATGATGTTTCAAAAGCACAGGAATTTTTCGAAAAAGAATTAAATCTTAATCCTCAATCTTCTTCTGCTTGCTATGGTCTTGGACAAGTATTTATAGCACAGGAAAATTATGAAGCTGCAAAAATTATGTTCGAATGGGCTGTGAAAAATGACCCATCAAATAGTTCTGCGAAATCTGCTCTCGAAAAAGTAAATGAAATGCTCGGTTATGAATTATCACATTCATCGCTCGATGGAGGTTGAAAATGGGAACGTTGACTCTTTCTATGATTGTTAAGAATGAAGAAAAGTATCTAAAAGATTGTCTTGAATCTGTTAATGGTGTTGTTGACGATATAGTTATTGTTGATACAGGGTCAACAGATAAAACACTTGAAATAGCAAAAGAGTATAAAGCAAAAATTTATCACTTCGAATGGATAAATGATTTTTCCGCTGCAAGAAATTATGCCCTCCAATATTCTTCAGGCGATTGGATTCTTTATTTAGATGCTGATGAAAGATTAGACCCCAATTCAATTAAAGAATTAAAAAGATTGATTAATGGTGTATCAAAAGCTGGTTATTATTGCACTGTTAAAAGTGTTGATAGTAAAAATGAAAGAGACCACGCAATTCGTTATGTACGATTGTTTAGAAATTCAAAGGAAATAAAATTTACTGGAAAAGTTCATGAACAAATTGTCCCCTCTCTATTAGAAAATAAATATGAATTACATCATTCTTCAATATTAATTAATCATGTTGGATATGATGTAGATAAAGAAATTAAAGAAGCAAAAGCAAAACGAAATTTAGAATTGCTTTTAAATGATTATAATGAAAATAAATCTGCTTATAATGCATTTCAATTAGGACAAACTTATTTTGTTCTTGAAGAATATGATAAAGCTGAAGAATATTTTAATGTGGCACTTGCAAGCAAAGAACTTCCAAATGATTTGAAAGCCGAATGTTATTCTTATCTTGCACAAAAAGCTCATAGAAATTATGATTCGGATAAAGCACAAAAATTCATGGATAAAGCAATAGAACTAAATCCGCGACAATCATTTTATTTCTTGTTTATTTCAAAAATATATTTAAGAAAAAAAGATATTTATAAAGCTAAGTTGTATGCTCAAAAAGCAATGGAGGCAAATAAAAGTATTCTTCAGAATGAAAAAGTAAATTTGCAAACAATTTATGTAGACCCTAGAGAAATAATTTATTATGGACTTAATCTTGCATATCAATCAAATGATAACGACTTGATTGAATATTTTACAAGAGAGCTTTATAGAATAATAAAAGAAGAACAGGCATCAGAAAAAATACAGATGATAAAATTAATGGAAAGTATATTGCAGGGGAGAGAAATTAATCAAGAGATGGCTCAAGTATTATTTAAATGCATTGATAAAAATAATCTTGAATTATTTTTAATGGGAATAAATCGTCAAAAAAATAATTCTATAAAACAGGATTTGTTATTAAAATTAAAAAATAAATTTCCTGATAATGTTGAGATTATAAAAAATCTTGCCTCTGTTTATGATGATAATAATAATACGCAAAGCGCAGTTGAATTATTACAAAACAATATTGAAATAATTAAGAATGACCCCGCAGCTTTATTTTATTTAGCTTCATTTTACTTAAAGATAAACAACATTAAAAAATCATACGAGTTATTTACAATGATTGAAAAGAATTTTTCAAATCTTTTAGATATGATTCCTAAAGTAAGGGCAATAAGACTTCGATTAGAAAATGCTTTAAAATCATGATAAGATAATTTTCAAATCATTTCTACTTATAAATTCCAACCCTTCCTTTCTTGATTTGTTTCTATAATCATAACTACTAACATCATTAAACTTTTTATAGTGTTATACGATAATTAAAGTGAGAAATAAATCTCATTAATTAACAAGCCTAAGCAAGGAAGCTTAGGTAAAATAATAACAAATACAAGGAGGTATTTATGGCATTCTCAATTAACACAAACATTGGTGCATTGCAGGCATACAATGCATTAGCAAAAGTAAATGCACAAACAGAAAAAGCCCAGCTGCGTCTTTCTACATTAAAGAAGATTAACAGTGTAGCAGACGATACTTCA